>JAHAWU010000105.1 GCA_018383815.1 Candidatus Jordarchaeia archaeon
TTCTGTTTCCTCAAGGGGAAGACGTTAACTTTCCTCAAGTCGAGGATGGAAATCCTCCACGCACAAGACATACCATTCCCATAAACAAAAAACACATACATATTACATTGCGCCTAAACAAATCAATTAATTTAGTTTAAACCTTTTTGTCCCGAACATTCTTGCGTAAAACCACTTCGCACCTAAAGGCGAAAAATTGTGGAATATGGAATTTTGAGGGAACCATAAAATGTTTAATGAAGCGACATGTAAGCAATGCGGTAAATGCCTATCACAGTGCCCCTTTTTAGAGATGCCAGAACAAAGGGCTAAGGAAGAAATCTTCCAAATGATCAAAACCAGAACCTCTGAACAAATAATTAAGAACTGCGCTGGTTGCTCCTATTGCAACTCCATTTGTCCAACACAGTCCAACCCATCGGATCTCAGGAAAGAAATAAAACTTGGAAAAAATCGAGCAGAGGGGGTAGGAAGCCTACTACTTATAAATGAACGAGTGCCTCTGAACTTGATGCCCATAGGACTAGAATTAGAGACCCAAGAGAAGATGGAAAACCTGAAAAAATACATGAATCCGCCCAAAAGTAAGGAAATGTTCTACTTAGGCTGTAGCCTCTCATACATTTATACTGACCTGACCAAAACAAAATTGCTGAGGAGCTTGCCCCTAATGGGTGGGATGAAGTACTGCTGTGGAGGATACTTAAACAGTCTTTTTGGAGAAGGGGAAGCGAAATTATGGGGGGAAAAATTGTTAGCAGAGTTTAATAAACTCGGAGTGGAAAAACTCATCTCCTTCTGCCCCGGCTGCGACCGAATGCTGAGAGACTTGTATCCCAAAATAGTGGAAGACTACAATGTTGAAAGCCAAAGCATCGTTGAATACCTGGTGGAAAAATATCATAAAGGAGAACTTAAACTAAAAAATAATGTAAAGCTGAGAATAACTTTCCATGATCCTTGCCCTTGGCGTGGATTGGACAGAAAGATTTACGACAGCCCAAGGGAGCTTCTAGAAATTTTGGGCGCCGAAGTAGTGGAGATGAAGCACAACAGGGAGAAATCCCTTTGTTGTGGTGCTCCCGTTTCTTTTAGAGATAGAGAATTGGCAGAAAAAATAGCAAATATGAGGGTGTCCGAGGCTGGAGAAGTGGGAGCGGAAGCAATTGCCTTTGTATGTACTGGTTGTGTGTTCGCGTTGTCAAAGAGTGCCACAGGAAGGAATATTGAGGCATACTATATTACTGAACTGGCTCAAATGGCAATAGGGGAAAAACCGCAACATAAAATTGTGGAAGTCACGAATCAAGCAATGGCTCTACTGACTAGAAAAATAGTAGAAAATCCCAGCCTATTAAAAGACAGATACATTATCAAAGGTGGAGAACTAAGCAAAATATAACACCTTGGACAAATAATCATATTTTTTGCACATAAAATTTAAATCCCATACTAAAAACATACTATCTGAGTTCACGTGGTTAACACCTAAATTTTCAAATTTTAGGGTGTGGAATGATGAGAGATGTTGCAATAATTGGTATAGGGCACACCAAATTTGGAAAATCAGATAAGACAAACATTGAGCTTTTCGCCGAAGCAGGACAGGAAGCAATAGAAGATGCAAACATGGACAGAAAAGAAATAGAAGCAGTGTTTATGGGTGCGGTTCTCCCAATGTTTGAAGAGGGACAAATGATGCCAGCAGTGTATGCCACCTCAGAGCTGGGGTTAGGAAACATACCCTCAACTAGATTTGAGGGGGCTTGCGCCTCAGCAACTGTAGCTATAAGAGACGCATATATGTGGGTCGCCTCAGGACAGTACGACATAGTATTGGCGGGCGGAGCAGAGAGAGCAATGATAATGGGAACAGCCTTTGCCACAAGAACCTTCCAGATGGGGGGGCACGCTCCCACAGAGGGACCAGCAGGGCTCACCTTCCCAGGGGCCTTCGCAATGGCCGCCGTACTATACTCCAGGTTCTATGAAATACCTCTACAGAAACTTAGAGAAAAAATGGCGCATGTGGCGATTAAAAACCATAAACATGGAGCATTAAACCCTCTAGCACAATGGTACAAAAAGTATGGAGACTTAACAGTGGAAAAAGTCCTAAGCTCACCCATGATAGCAGACCCACTAACGCTACTTGACTGTTGTCCCTTCTCTGATGGAGCCGCCGCAATAATACTATGTTCGGGAGACATTGCAAGAAAGTATACTGATGAACCAATCTATATTTTGGGCACTGGTCAAGGCACGGGCGCGGCTTTGGCTAGATTGGAAGATTTCACCAAACCACCCTCAAGGATTTATTCTGCAAGAATGGCCTTTAAGAAAGCAGGTCTTGAACCAAAGGATATCGACATTCTCGAGCTCCATGACTGCTTTACTCCCGCAGAGTTAATTGCTCTTGAAGCCATGGGCTTCTTTGGTGAAGGCGAAGCGGCAGACGCAACTGTAGATGGCCAGACCGAAATAGGGGGAAAAATTCCCACCAATATTTCAGGAGGACTGATTGGCAGAGGACACCCCATAGGGGCAACCGGAGCTTCCCAAGTGTGTATGATTGTACAGCAAATGAGGGGAGATGCGCCCAAGGGAAACCAGCTTGACCCTGTCCCAGAAATTGGGATGGTTGACACTTTGGGAGGAGACTTTGGAACACTTTGCCACCTAATACTTGGAAGGTCAAAGAGGTGAGTGATGATTATGGTGGGAAGAGACCCCGCAGAAATAGAGAAGCAAATCAAGAGCCGTTACGTTTTAACCTCGAAGGATTATGAGAATGGACTAAGACAAGGGAAACTGTTGGGACTGAAATGTAAAGATTGTGGAGCGGTTACCTGTCCGCCCATGATAGTTTGCCAAAGGTGTGGCAGCATTAATGTGATGCCAACTGAGCTTAGTGGCAAATGCGAAATTATGACATACACAGTGATAAGAGTTCCTCCGGAAGGATTTGAGGCACCATACATTGTATGCCTAGCAAAGACTGTGGAGGGCCCATGGATCGTCGGTAGACTGGATTACGATCCCCAAAAAATGTCTGAGGAGATGCTGGGTAAAACAGTGAAGATTAAGGGCGTATTTGCCTTCTCCGATAAGTATACTGGTGGAGAACACGTTTGCCCCGTTTTTGGACTAGCCTAGCCGCACCTCTAAAGAAACGACCAGAAATCCTTTAAAATAGAAATTGGAAAAGCAAATAGTTATCCATAATGAAGGCTCTGGAGTCCAAACACAAAACTCTCTTTTTTCTTTTTCAGTTCGCCTTTTCGACAGGCAGTCTTATTTTTGAAAGCTTTTATTTCGTGGGTGTTGTTGCCGGTCAGGATAGAGCTTCTATAATGTTTTTTGAGGCAGTTATGTGGCCTACAACGTAGTCTATGCATTTGATTGCTGCTTGGTGTCTCTCGATATTTGTTCCCACCACAGCATCCTCGGGGATTATCACCCTGTAGTCGAAGGCTCTCGCATCCATTGCGGTGGCTAGGATGCAAACGTCTGTGAAGGCCCCTGTTAGGATGAGATTCTCGACTTTTAGGCCTCTAAGTAGGATTTGGAGGTCCGTTCCCATAAATGCGCTGTACCTTCTCTTGTTTGTGATAAGGTAGTCTCCCTCTTGGGGTTTAAGTTCTTCAATTATTTCCGCTCCGGGGGTACCCTCAATGCAGTGTTCTTCTTCGAATTGTAGTTCTATGCCAAAATCTACTCCCCCGGCTCGATGCAATTCTTTGGTGTAAATTACAGGTATTCCCATATCTCGGGCTTTTTGGAGTATTGTTTTGATGTTTGGAATTATTCTCTTTATTTGCTCCCATCTTTGTGGGGTGTTCTTTTCTCGGGATGCAAAGTCGTTTTGCATGTCTACGACTAGAACTGCGCTGTTCTTTTTTAGTTTATTTAAATCGTACTCTTTTTTCATGCTCTTTTACCTCCGCACTTGGGCTTTTAAAGAGTTATTTTTTTCTAAAATTGGTCACCATTCTTCTTTAAGAGAAGTGTTTGGAACGAAAATAATTTTAATTTGCAGAGTTTATAGGATTTGTTAAAAGTATGTGGAGTTTTTTGAAGTGAAGGAAGTCATTTTTTATGGTGATGATGTTCTGGTTTACGATTTCCCTGAGGAAACAAAGATTTTCTATGCCCCCAAGCCTTTACCCCCCGTGGAAGATGAGAAGGAGGCAATAAGGAAGGCCCTGGATAACCCTATTGGCTCAAGAAAGTTGGAACATTTGCTCAATGAGAGGTCGAGGGTAGCTATCTGTTTTGATGATGTGAGTGTTCCTTTGCCCCAGATGAGGGACGATGTGAGAGCCAAGGCTGCCGAAGTGGTTCTGGAAAAGCTGAGGCAGATAGGGGTGAAGAGGGAAAATATTCGCTTCATATGCGCAACTGGTCTACACAGGAAATGTAAGCCTCAAGAATTAGCTCATATTCTCGGAAAACGTGTGTTTAAAGAGTATGAGGACAGAATCATCAACCATGACGCTGATGACAAGAAAAACCTGGTAGTTCTGGGGAGAACCAAGGAGGGATACGAAGTTGAGATTAACAGGTTGGCTGCGGAATCGGATCTAATAATTTACCTTAATATTACCTTTGTTCCCATGAATGGAGGTTGGAAGTCCATAATAGTTGGTCTAGGAAGTTTCAAAACCATAATTCCAAACCATTCTCCAGAAGTTCTGAGAGAGGGATCCTTGATGGATCCTAAGGCTTCGGGTCTACATAGGGTTATTTGGGAAATGGGAAGAACAATAAAGGATAAGATTAAGGTTTTCACGGTGGAAATGGTTTTAAATGACAATTTTTACAGTGGCTTCTTCGAGAAGCTGTGGCGACCCTTGAGAGAAAGCAATTATAGTTTGCCTTTATGGAGAAACATTGCCCTGTCAATCATTAGGAAGATGCCTGATTCTCTGAAATCCTTTGTGAGAAACAGGTACAAGGCTAATTATAGACTGATTGGGGTCTACGCGGGAGATGTTGAGAAGGCTCACGAGGAAACACTTAAGCTGGTAAAGAAGCAGTTAACGGTTCCCGTGGACAAGCAGTACGACGTTGTAATTTTTGGGGTGCCCAACTTTACACCCTACAGTGTAGGCTCAGTGATGAACCCCATACTTCTACATAGCCTGGTCTTAGGATACCTCTACAATATGCATAGTGGGAAGCCTCCCCTAAGAAAGGGCGGCATAATCATAATCTCCAATCCGGCGCTAGAAAAATTCGACCCCCAACAGCACCCCTCCTACATAGACTTCTACGAACAGGTGTTGAGCAAAAAACCAGACATTTTCAATCTCAAAACAGTGGAAAAAATGTATCTAAACAATGAGGAATACTCGGAAAAGTATAGGAATGGCTTTGCCTACCACGGAACACATGTACTAATGGCCTACTATTGGGGTATCCTAGGCCTGCTCAACGTGGGCCGAGTAATTGTCGCCGGCGCCAAGAGTAGAAGAGCCCTGGAAATTTTGGGTTTCGACTACGCCAAAGATTTGGACGAGGCCATAGAAGCAAGCAGAAAATATCTGGGAAAAAGCATCTCAATAGCCTACTTCTGCATACCCCCCATATTCATCTCCGAGATGTGAAAAATAAAAAAGAGAATTAAAATAGTGTAATAATCTCCAGATGTTTCTGGGCCCCTCACAATGTGTTTCTAGTTATCTAGGGTACTCTTATTTTTTCCAGTATCGCCAGTAGTCCTTGTTATTTACTCCTATTCCTATCTCTACCACATAGATTAAAGCGGATAGGAAGATTACAAGTGCGAAGAGGTTGATGATGCCCTGGATATCAAAAATCCATGGAGAAGTGTAGTTAAGGTAGGTGATTAGGAAATATTGTGGAGGGGGAGCCAATGAAATTATGGGTATGCTCATGTATAGGAAGAAGACCGTTGTGCCTAGTGTTCCCAACCCCAGAAGGAACCATACTCCAAAAAGTATCTGTGTAGCAAGACCGCCTAATCCGTGACCCACTGTTTCACCCTTGAAAAAGCCCAAGAAGAATGCAGCTATAGAAATAGGTATGCCTAGCAATATGATTAAGCCAAAGTTAATGTTAATAACGGGAAAACCGTGGGAAGCCAGGGAAGATAGTAAAGTCTGAACTTCAGGCACCAAGTTATAGAGAATAAATACGTCTCTGAAAACCCCCATAAAAAAGTTGTACAGAGTATATGGAATAAAAAAGTAGATGACAAAAGCAACAAGGGCAAACACGAAACCTTTAATTACAGCCACAGTGCGCGGTTCCAAATCTTAAACCTCCCATCAAGTTGGAACAACCTCATAACCACTTTCCGTATAAGTGTAGCCAAAAGGACTCTCCACCGTAAATATAAGGGTATAACCTCCACCTGGAACTATGGAGACTCCTCCAGTCGATATGGTAATATTTTCAATAAACGGGACAGCAAAAAATGCAGCCGAGGGGATAGTAAATGAGCCAGTGCCAGAAGCCACCAGTCCAGAACTGTTACGAAGCTCTGCTTTTACATTCAGATTATAACTTTGGAGGGTATTAAGGAAGAATATAGTTACATTGGCAGTTGTATTGGTGACGAGATCTAAAATTGCTGGTCCTATGGTTAGGTTGAACATTGGGGACATGCCCCCAATGGGGTTTATGAGTAGGGTTGACAGGGTTGCCAGCGCAAATGCATACCTTACACTCAGTATAGTTTGACCAAAGAAGGATGAGGTGTTTAAAAAGTCGCCTAAAGCCCCTGTGGCGTTTAAAGCAGTGGTGTTCACACTCATAGTTATGAGGATGGGCATTATACTTCCCTTGGGGATAACGCTGGCTCGAATGAGCGGCTCACTGTAGAAGTAGAATGATTCGTTGAGAACAGATGTAGCAATCAGTATGCTGTTCACGTCATACCATCCAAAATTAGTTACATAAATCACGCTGGTTTTTGTGATGGTTCCATTCTCGTCAATTGAAGCAGGAGTCAAAGAATCCATGGGGTTTGGGTAAAACTGGAATTGTGTAAGTGAAGCCAACGCCGTTACTGGTATGGCAACTAAGCCTACCATCACCAGACCCATAACTATTTTGAATGCCGTAAACTTTTTGACCACTACCGATTCCTCTTATTCACTCCCATTCCAAAACTTTTATCTATTAATATGCTCAACTGCCTAATAAACAATTCCAAAAATAAATTAAAACCAATTTAAACATTTTTGGTTCATTTTTTTATTTCTGTAGGACGCAAGTTAATGTGGACAGCAATGGCGTTAGCAGTATAGGTTGGAGTTTTAAACTCCTTCGGTGGAAACGGCCAGTAGTTGGGAAAAACGAAAATACAAAAAGGTAGAAGGGTGTGTGAAGAGGGAGTGCCTACTAAAAATATTTTAAAGGGAATAGTAAATGCCCCACTTACATGAATCATGCTCATGCAAAGAGAGGATTTAGGCCCTATTCTTGTTCTGGCTTATCTTGTAGTATTTATACATGGTGGCCATGGCTTTTGCCGCCCTTTCTGGAGTGTCATAAGCGGGTAGTCCTTCCCTTTCCAAGCTATGAATCTGTTTTTCCAAATCTATGTGGCCAGTGGCGTTTACCAGAACGGGTTTATCATACTTACCTATGATGTTCCTAAGGGTATCCACGATGAAATTTTCCCGATCATACATTACGCTCCACAACGCAACACAGACTACAATTCCATCTATTTTTGGATCCTTTATCACTTCTTCTATGCAGACGTCAAAAAGCCAGTCTGCGGGGCCGATGTCTACTGGCCCTTTTGCTGAGGGAAGCCAAGGAGGAGCCTTTTCAAGAATTTTGTTTTGAACTTCCTTAGATAGCGGGGGAACTTCTAACCCGAATTTTTGGCAGGTGTCGGAAGCTAGCACGGCTAGGGTTCCAGAGTTTGAGATCACTTCTATCCGGTTTCCTCGGGGTAGAGGCTGGAAGGCGAAGGCTTTAGTGTAGTCGAAGAGTTCCTCAAGATTATGGGCTCTTATTAGTCCACTCTGTTTTATTGCAGCTTCGAAAACTTCTTCTCTTCCCGCTATTGCTCCGGTGTGTGAGGAGGTGGCTCGGGTGCCTGCCTCGGTGACGCCTCCCTTTAAAACTACTATGGGTTTGATTTTTGAGGCTTTTTTTGCGATTTCCATGAATCTTTTTCCATCCTTAATGTCTTCCAAGTATAGTCCTATAGCTTTGGTTTGGGGGTCTTCTACAAGGTATTCTATCACGTCTGTTTCGTTTATGTCCATTTTGTTTCCCAGTGTGGCTATTTTGCTGAAGTTCCAGGTGTGAACCAGTTTTTCCAAGGTTGCGCCGCCAAATATTCCTCCTTGGGTAACAAGGGCTATGCTTCCGGGTTTTGCTTTGTCGATTCTGCAGAAGGTGTTTATGAGTCCGTTGGTGGAGTTGGAGGTTCCCACACAGTTGGGTCCAATGATTCGCATGTTGTATTGTGCTGCGATTTTTTTCACTTCATTTTGAAGTCTTCTGCCTTCTTCTGTTCCTGTTTCTGCGAATCCCCCGCTCTCAATAATAACGTGTCTCACTCCCTTCTCGCCCAATTCTGTTAGAGCTTTAGGTGTTTGGGCTGCGGGGATAATGATTATTCCCAGTTCTGGAGATTCGGGAAGCTCGGCAATGGAGCTGTAGAATTTGCATCCCAAGACTTCTGCACCGCCGTGGTTAGGGTTCACACAGTAAACTTTTCCCTGGTAATTGGACTCATGGTAGTTTTTCAAGATGTTGAAACCTAGTTTATCTTCTCTGGGGGAGGCCCCCACAATCACAACAGATTTAGCCTCAAAGAACGGTTTCACAGTCAAAGAAGGCTCACCGAAATAGACGAAAATAAAAATTCTAATTTAACACTTTCCACAAAAAAGTATAAATACGAACTAGGAAAAATACTCGAGATTAGAGGATAATTACTCCAAAATTGGTGAGTTAAACAGTAAAACTAGGGCAATACAAAGAAAATATTTAACTCCAAAAAATTGAAATGGTAAAATAAGGGTGAAAAGTACGAACAAGAAACAAGCAGAAGCTAACACCAAAAATTCGAAAAGGCGGATAGAGAAATCTCTGAAGGCGGTTAGCGTACAAGTGAAAAATGGCTTTAATAGCATGTTCAGGGAGTTTGGGTCTAAATTCTTGACGAGAAGGCATCTTAAGCTCATATTTTCCTCAATTATCGTTGGCTTAGTAGTTGGTTTGGGCACCACAGCCTTCCTATACCTAATAGAATTTTTCAGTGATGCCCTCCTGAGTTATCCTACCAGCATCTGGACGCCCTTAATAATTCTTATGCCAGCCATAGGGGGCCTCATAGTTGGCCTCATCACATATAAGGTTGCCCCTGAGAGTGAGGGACACGGAGTCTCCGAAGTTCTGGAATCCATGGCCCTCCATGGTGGGAGAATTCGCGCCCGAGTGCCTTTAATAAAGATGATTACCTCAGCCATTACCATCGGCTCTGGAGGAAGCGCTGGATACGAAGGTCCAATGGTGCATATAGGTGGAGGCACTGGGTCCACTATTGGGCGACTCCTGAAAATGGATGAGGCTTCGGTTAAAATCTTGGTAGTTTGTGGAGCTGCGGCGGGAATAAGTGCCATATTCAAAGCTCCACTGGGAGGCGTGTTCTTCGGCTTGGAAATAGTCTATGGCGGAGTAGAAGCCATAGCATTAATCCCAGTGGTGTTATCATCATTTGTTTCAACCGCTGTGGCTCAGGGAATACTCGGGGCAGAACCCCTACTCAAACTTAGAGTCTTTGAAATTTTGAATCCCTACGAGTATTTATTATTCTTTGTATTGGGCCTAATTTTTGGTTTGCTGAGCATATTTTGGATAAAAATATTCCACTATATATCTGACCGTTTCCAAAAATTAAAAGCACCAAAGTATATTAAACCGGGAATTGGAGGACTGATGCTGGGATTCATAATATTTTTCTTCCCCCAAATAATTGGAGGGGGCTACGAAGTAATCAACAGAGAAATTGTAGTTCCCATAAGTTTAGTCCTGCTTCTCACCCTCGGTTTACTAAAGATTATAGGCACCTCCCTAACACTGGGAAGCGGAGGAAGCGGAGGAGCCTTTGCACCCATGTTATTCATAGGGGCAATGTTTGGAGGAGCCTACGGATTATCCTTACAATGGCTACTTTTCTCAAACACCTACGGCCCCCTCACCCCCCTGCTGCCATTCTTAGCCAGTTTAATGGGTTCTTGGGTTCGCTATCTTTCGCCCGCCGTTGCCTTTGAGCCCATGGCTTATGCTTTGGTAGGTATGGCGGCCCTCATAGCCTCGGCAGCTCGAGCTCCCCTAACGGGCATAGTTTTGGTGACTGAAATCTCTAAGGGCTACACTATGATATTGCCCCTTATGCTGGCCTGTATAACAGCATACTTGGTTAGCCGACTAATTATGAGGGGAGACCTCTACACGGAAAACCTGTTGAAGAAGGGTATTGACCTTGTGGAAGAGAGACGTGCTGATTTACTTGATAGGGTAAGGGTGGGTGACATTATGTCTGAGCCAATGGTGGTATCTTCAGATATGAAAGTTTTCCAGGTTCTGGAAATGATATGTAAGTATCATCATCACGGTTATCCAGTTATAGATAATGGCACCTTAATAGGGGTCATAGATTCCGACACTATAGATAGGGAGATGGCGGAAAACCACGAAATGAGAAGAGTGGGGGAGCTGGCTAATAAAAACGTGGTTACAGTTTTCCCCGATGAGACTCTTCACCAGGCTCTAGATAAAATGCTTGAAAACAAGACAGATAGACTGGTTGTAGTGGATCGTAAAAACCGAAATATTGTTGGTATAATAACAAGGACAGATATTCTAGAGGTTCACGAAATAAAACTAATTATGAAGTACGGCAGCGGAGCAATAAGAGATAAACTTCAAAAAATTGCAAGAATAGACGAAGAATATCGAGAAGAAATGGAAATATGAGCTCACCTTGAACGGAAACCGTGGACCCAAAATTTTTTGAAAAATCAAGTATTGGACAGTTTAAACTTTTTCTGTCGCGGCATTAGGAGCACTATTTTATTTGAAAAAGTGGCTGGGATATCCTTTCATTTTTGCACTTCGGGCATCTTGAGGGTAATTTGGGTCGACTTAAATCCTTAAAGACAAAACCACACCTGAGACAGGCGGGAGGAAGCATAACTAGTTTGCTGTTCTTTTTTCTCAGAGTTTGGGCTATGTGGGACACGTCCTCAAGAACTATTTTCCTATCAAAGACTCCCAGCATTCGGCACAGCTCGTCGAGGCTGACAGGCTCACCCGTACTCAAAAGTTTAACTATTTTTTCCCTTCGGGTATCCCAGCCATCCATACCAACACCAACGGTAGAAATCACTATTATGCTATCCTATTTCCTTCTTTAGACGCTCCAGTATCTCCTTTGCTCCATTCACCATTTCGTCTATGACTTCTTTCACTGTAAGGATTTTGTCTATTCTCCCCACAGCCATGCCTAAGGAGAGTATTCCGGCGTCGACGTCCCCTTCTTCCCAAGCTTTCTTGCCCAGTTGACCACTTATTACTGGAAGAACTTCCTCAAGCGTAGCACCTCTGGCCTCCATCTGCTGAGCTGTTAGTGCTGGCTTATTCTTGATAACTCGGGAGGCGAGTTTGAAGGGTTTCCCTATGATGGTGGTGTCGCTGTCTTTGGCGTTCACAATCCATTCTTTAATCTTGGGATGTACATTGCACTCCTTGGTAGCTACAAAACGGGTTCCCATAACTACACCTTCCGCGCCTAGGGCTAGGGCGGCGACGAAGCTTCTTGAATCGCATATTCCTCCTCCTGCACAAACTGGAATCTTTACAGCGTCCACGGTTTCGGGAATGAGTATTAGGGAGGTTACGTCATCAAGTCCCGGATGTCCTCCGCACTCGAATCCCACAATAGTTACCGCGTCGCATCCGATTCTTTCCGCTGTTTTGGCGTATCTGACCCCTGCAACCTTGTGTATTATCTTTATGCCCGCTTCCTTTATTCGGGGAAGGTACTGCTCGGGGCTAGTTCCCGAGGACTCAATTATTGGAACTCCTTCATCTATGAAGAGTTCAATGTCCTTATCTAAGCCTCTGGGCCTCATGGCAGGAAAAAGGTTTAGATTTACCCCAAAGGGCTTCTTTGTTAGTTCTCTGGTTCTTTGAATCTCCATACGTAAATCTTCGGGGTTCTCAAAAGTTGTTGCGGCAAGGATTCCCAGGCCACCCGCATTTGATATGGCTGCGACGAGTTCAGCCCTGGAAAGGTTGTGCATAGCTCCACCAATTATGGGGTACTTTATACCAAAAAGTTCAGTAATTCGGGTCTTGAACATTTTAAACCACCTTATGTTCAAATGTTTGATAGAATTAGAACTAGGTTTCATATATTCTTATTGATGAAAAATAGGCTACCCCTTTTAAATCCAGAATTTGTTTTAGTAGCAAAAAAGGGGATGAAGGGGGTTTGAGGGTTTAAAAGAAGAGGTTTGTTTAGGTGAACATTGTGGTGTCTTTTATGTCGAATTTGACTTTGGGCGCGATTTGTTCAATGAAATATTTCATTCCGAAGACTACCGACTGAAATTCCACTTTGAAGTTACTTTCATTGGTATCCACTGGCATGTCGGCTTCAACCCATATTCCATTTTCATCCGCGCTATATGTTACCTCGTGAAGGTTAAAGTTGGCTACTAAACAGTTGTAGAAGAGGTCTTCCTTAGCAGCCTTTGGAATGTCTTTTAGCAGAGCGACTAGAGCCTTAATATTTATCCATTCCTTGCTTACCAGTGTTTGAACCAAGAAAAATTTATCGTTTATTTTGAAGTTTACAAAGAGCATAGATTTTTCTTCGTCCTTCGTTATCCCCTTCAAATCCATGTTCTTCATCCATTTCTCAACCTTGATTAAAGGCGAACTTAAAAAAGGCAATAATAACACCAACCTTGAAAAATTAACTCTAAATAGTTCTTATGCCTTTTAAAGTTTTATACCTTTTTATTTCTACATTACCCTACATTTAAGGGTGACTAGTATAAGAGGGAGAAGACAATTTGGACTGGAAAGAACCATAGTTACGTCTTTTACCGAAAATCTGGCTTTAAAAATGGTTCGCTACACTCTTCTTGCTGCCTCGACAATTGCTTTTATAAAGTCTTCAGCCTCAACTAGGGGTATCTCCCAGTCCGGTCGCTCAAATATTTGTTCCACCTTTGATTTTACTTCCCACTCGTTTTGGGGGTCTACCCCTTTCAGGGAATTTTCTAATTCTTTAAGGTAACTTTCTGGTCTGCAGTAGAAGTCTCCCGAAAACATTAAGTCTTCAATTTTCCCCTCGGGATCAAGTAGGATGTGGACAACCAGTTCTCGGTCTCTCTTGTTTTTTGCGAAAACAAATTTGTAGCCCTTATTTAACAAATCCTTTAGTTTTGGGAACCTCGCCATACTTGAGAAGGCAAACCTGTTCTCAGGAGAAGTAGCGTAGCCACGCCACTTTTGGTATATTTCCCTCTCAGCGTCAAGTATCCCTCCCTCTTCTAATTCGATACCCAGTACGTTCTGGAAGGATTCCACAAAGGCCTTTTTGAACTCCCCGTTACTAGGAAGTCTACCCGTCTCGGCTTCTACGCTGGTCATGAGTTCAGACAAGTCCTTTATTCTCTTGTCCCGAAGCTTCTCAGGGTGTAACTGTACAACATCAGAGAAGTATTTGAAGTCCAAGTCTTTTAGGGAGATTATGCACTGCATAACCACAGTCTTTTCTATTTCGGTAAATCCGAACCCCGTTATTTTACGGTCTCCCACCATAACGTCTCCAGCGAACTTGTACCAAGCATTCCTAACTCCCAACTTTTTGTATCCCTCAGTAATGGCTTCCCCAACCTTCCTGAAAGCGTCGTCAAGCTTGGGGAAAAAGTCTCGGTCTACTGTAAGACCTAGTCCTCTACTACCTACAGGATCAATAAGAATTACGCCCCCGCCAATGGGTCTACGTACCACATCGATGTCTTTCTCCTTTGCCCTCTCATAGTCGATTGCTAAATCTAAATCTTGGTATCTCCCAATGCTTATTGAGTATTTTGAGAAGCCCGAGAGGAGAAAAGTGTTGGGACTCACTCCAAGGAGTTTACCTTCCACCGCGGTCATGGTGTATGCCACAATGTCTGGGCCGTCAAGTGCTGGTGCCCAAATTAGACGCCACTTATCCGACA
>JAHAWU010000230.1 GCA_018383815.1 Candidatus Jordarchaeia archaeon
CTCTACGCGTCAGGAAGCAGGGACTGCAAAAAACGCTTCAAGAAGTGGAGGAAAAACTCAAGTTAACAATCAACAAAACTATAAACAAATCACCATATACTAAATAGTAGACTCATTGGTTATACCTAGATTCAAAATGATACTTGAAGAAAAGGGGTAAACATCTGTATGGGTGCTGTTCACAATTGTGAGTGAAGCATTATTACTAGTACCACCTGTAACATTAACTTCAACGTGAAGATTACTACCAGCGCGGAGTCTCACTCCCCCCACAACAGTTATGGATTCACCAAGAGGTATCACCCCACTTCTTGAGCTATTCATAGGTAATGCGCAGGGAGCAAAACTTAGACACAAAAACAAGGGGTTAGATTGCGTCATAAAAAAGGGAGATACAAGCATAGGAGATGCCACAATCATCAAAATTATTCCCAAAACAAACAACCCCCTCCTTAACCCCAATCTCTACCCCACCAGACCATTTTTACAAATTACTCTTTCGTATTTTTTCAAAGGCCCCAGAGGCACCTGTTTAATTATCCTCTCCTTCTCGCTTCCAAGTTTTCTCTCCTACTCAAAAATTTAACAGATGTATTAATTTATATTTTTTGATGTGGACATGAGCACAATCCAAAATTGAGTATTCGCTTTTTCTGGGATTGTTTGAGGCATGTTATTGCCGATGATTCCCCCTCCACCAATGTTAGGGTGAATCTTCTCGCATCAAGCATTTTTACTGCGCATTTGGGAGGCACAGGCTCCCCACACATAACTGCCCCACTCACAGCATAAATAGAATACTCCCCCAAAAATAGAATTTTTTGGATGCTCCCTTTGACCGCAAATGCTAAATACATGAAGTATACTTGTATACATGTTTACATTAAATTGGTGTGGGATGTGTTTTGAGCGATAGTACCACGGTTAGGGTGTCCAAGGGCACCCTTGAAATGCTTGAACACTTCAAAGAAGCGCTGGGAGCGGGGAGTATTGACGAGGTCATAAAGTTATTGATAAAGTGGCATCGTAAAAGTATACTGGAGAAAAATATCGGGTTAGACCGAGGCAAATTAAAACCTTTTACAGAGGAGGATCGCGGTGAGGATCGTGGTTGACTCCTACGCTTGGATTGAACTATTCATTGGAGGGAAGTCTGGCAAGAGAGCTGGAGAGCATATTGAAATGGCAAGTGAAGTATACACGCCGGACACCGTGCTCGCGGAAGTTGCACGCAAATATCTAAGGGAGAAATTTAGTAAAAGTGTAATTTCTGAGAGGTTGAAAACTATTTCTGAATTATCAAGAATAGTCACAGTGACGCCGGAGATAGCTTTAGGCTCTGCGGAGTGCTACCTGGATCTTTTACAAAAAGCAAAAAAAGAAAAGCTGAGAAATCCAAGCCTCTTTGATGCCATAACCTTAGCTGTCACAAAGCATCTGAAGGCAAAAGTCCTCACCGGCGATGAACACTTCAAAAATTTATCGGAAACACTATGGTTAAACTCAGGGGGAGACGAAACGGAGCAACAAGCCAGGGTATGATTGTCCTCCCAGTAGAGATGCACGGATGCTAGATACGGTTTAAAGAAAAACCATTAAAACTTATTTGCAGAACCACCATATACATTCATGTCTTGCAGCCGATTTCAGCCAACCAAGCCCAGTCAAGAATGCGTGAAAGAAAGAGAAGCCCAGTGAGGCTGACCGCAACACTCTTGGAAATATTCTCCCAATGGAGGACTCTTTGAACAATTTTAATTTTTTCAAAATATTGGTTATTTTTTGAAAATTTTTCAAATTACCAGTGTAAAAATTATAAAAAATTCAAGATGGATGAAGAAATTGAAAAAAATAAACTTACTCAACAGGGCCTGAAGTAAGATAGATAGGTACCCGCTTCGCCCGGTTCTTGGGGGAACTCGAAACCCAATGAAATCGAGGAAGGAAACTTGGGACTACTAAGTTATCGCTGTTCTGAACGGAAGGGTTACCAACTAGTTTTGATTCCTTGTTTTTTGAAGAATGGGTCTTTTGATATTATTTCTGAGTTGTATTCTAGTGCTGTGCTTGCTATGAGTGCGTCGAAATAGTTTTTGTCCTCTTCTAACTCAACGGTTTTTCTGATGATGGCGACAGTGAGTGGTAGTACTTTGTTTTTGGGTATTATCATGCCTAGTTTTTCAAAAAGTTCGCCTCGGTCCTTTCTAGATACTCCCTTATTTTTCATCACGAGGTCACATTCGAGCAGCACTGCTGATGGAACATAGATATCTTCTGAGTGGGGTATTGATGCGAGGTGTTTGATGGCCTCTCTGTAGAGGGGATGTTTTGGGTCGAGGGTGGCTATTATGACCATTGTGTCAATGATTTTCATGGGGTTCTTCCTCTTGTGCCAGGCTTAGTAGCAGTTGGTCAGCTTCGTGGTCTTCCTCCCACCAGTCTTTAAATTTGCCTCTAAATTTTTCATGAATGTCTTTGAATAAATTTTCGATCTCTGCAATTTGTTGCTCACTGTTTGGCTGGGGCACACTGGTGTTGTTTGTTGAGGGACTTTTTCGTCCTGCGCCGCTTTCGGCTATTTCAATTAGCCTCCTTATAATATCGTCATAAGTTTCCCCCTTCTTGCCTAAATTTTTCAATCGTTCCCTTACGGTTTTGGATAATTGGATGGTCGTCAAATCCTTAGTCACACATAACACCACATAACAATTATATAATTCCACTTTTAAAATTTACCATAACGAGATGTTCGGCGATGTAGATTCGTTTGATCTCGTCCTCAAAAGAGGTGTTTATAGGACTTCTTTTCTCATTTACAATGGGGGAGACCCAACCCTTCCGGAGAAAGAGAACCGCCATTTGTAACAGTTTCAAAATAAGTGGACTTAAATAGTCAAAAACCCAAAAAATAGGGAGAAACTAGCCAAAAACCCAAAAAAGAGGAGCCACAAAGGCGAAAAGTTATGATGAAGACCTACACCCTCCCCCACAACCACCACCTTCAACCCTTCCTCAGAGCCTACCTCACCATGCTCAACCTCATGATCACAGACATCTGGAACCACATCCCGTGGAGGGAGAAACCAGTAAGGGGCAAGAAGCAGAAACGCCTCC
>JAHAWU010000231.1:0-2522 GCA_018383815.1 Candidatus Jordarchaeia archaeon
AAACTAGCCACAGAAATGGAGAAAAAAGCCAAAAAGCTACTCAACCAATACAAAAAAGAAATGGAAAACAAAGGCATTAACGCCAAAATACTCATAGAAAGAGGAAACGTTTCCGAAACAATATTGACAATCGCCGAAGAAGAAGGTTACGACTTAATCATAGTAGGTTGCCGAGGACTGGGAAACATTAAGCGCTTCATACTCGGAAGCGTCTCGGACAAAATAAGCAAACATGCAAACTGTTCAGTATTAATAGTACGCTAGAACAGCACCGTCTAAAGTTCAAACCTACGCCCCCTTCACAAAAAACACAATCCGTACATGATCAACGTCACAAAAGGACGTTATAAATACCTTGAATATTCCATAATTTTTAGCAAAGAACCCTTTAGGGGGGTATTGTTTTATTTTGATGATGAATGTTTTTATCTGGAGCTGGAGCTAGCAGCCCCACTTTTGCGTCATGAATGTTAACGGGGAGCGAGACCCCTAACCTTTTACTACGAAGGTTACCAAAACTAAGTGTTATTTAAAAGTAGGGTTGGATTTACTTTTGCCACTATTAAAATATGGATAGCAAGCATTTTTGGTGGAAGAAAAATTTTTAGTTTACCAGCTTTACCAGCGTAACCAAAAAGGGTAAGAAAAGAGCTACAAGTAGTCACCTTGTTGGGTAAAAGAGGTAGTAAAATCTGGTACCATTTTATGGTACTAAAAATGGATTGTAAAAATTAGGAAAATAAAAAGAGGGAATTATTTCTTTATAAGGTCTGGAATCTTTTCTGGAGGTAAGACCTTAACTTTCCATTTAGTGGCGCTCTCAATGCTAGTCTTCAGAGACTCGGCAGCCGGCGGGATGACGAGTTCCTTCTTAGTTATTTGCTCGTCCGCGCCACCCTCTTGCATAACCTTTTTTATAGCCTCAGCGTCAAGCTTCTTCTCTTTAACGGCAGTTTCGAAGTCTAAGCCCTCAGTGTCCACGACAAGTAGCCAAGCTGAAGCGTTGGCATCAAGTAGTGGCTTCTTGATTTCGTAGAATGACTTGATGTTGTTCGTGGCGAGAAACACTGGACTTTCCTTACTGGGGTCGCCCACGTATCTAAGACCCGTAGGCGCTCTGTATTTGTCTCTCAGGAAGTCGCCGATGGCGCCGGAGTCCTTGGGACCAACATACACGTCCCAACCGCTCAGATCTTCGATTTCGCCTTTGAATCTTGCAGCCATCCCGGGTATAATTAAAGCCCTGTGATTAACCTTTTCGGCAACCTTGAACTCAGTTAGAGCATCAGAAATGCTGTTGGCATTGAGCTGACCACCGGCAGCGGAGGACTCAACGCCTATTCCGCCCGTATCCATAATTATTAGCCAGGCATTTATTTTAGCTTGCTCCAGGTCGGATTTTACTGTGTATGCTGTTAGGGCAAAGTTTGTAGTTATCATCACTGGACTGTTTTGGTCCGGTGTACCTATGGACATTAGCTCCGGGGTTACTGCAGGGTGTATTCTGGGATCTTGGTAGAGGTTCCTCACTAATATTACCAGTGGTAAGAATGTCCAGAGTTCTGACGAGTGTATGATGAGTAAGTCGGCGTACCTAGCGACTAGTATTGCGGCTAGGACTGTTTCTTTGAAGGCAGTTTCTAACCTTTCGCCTTCGGAAACTCCTTCTTTGCCTATCCAGATTGTGGCAGGAACTCCTATTAGTGGCCAGCCCACATCTTTATCGTCCATCTCTATTGCGGCTCTTCGAAGCATAGTGAAGTTATTTACAGTATCTGAGAGTAATCCTTCTCCCCAGAAGGTTCCGGGGTCGAGAGCCAGTTCTTGAACTCCTGCCTGGTAGAGTGATTTTGCCAAGCTTTTTAGGAGATCTAGGTCTCCGGGTGCCGCTACCACTAGGGGCAGTTTTTCGCTTCTTGCAATTTCTCCCACTTCTTTCCAGTTGTCCTTGGTGGCTGCGTAAAGTAGCGGCTTCCTGCCCGCCGCGGCTTTTATTCCAGCCTTTAAGCATTCGGGTTTTAGTGAGCATAGTATTATGGGCCAGTCTGTATTTTTCACGACTGTGGATACCGCTTTGGCAAATTTGTTGGGATCGCCGGATACGCATTTTATTGCTATAGCGTCCAGCATGAGGGTTTTTCCAATGTAGAAGGTTCCCCAGTGTGTGATGAGGTCTACCCTTTTTACTAGTTCACTTTCGTCCATCTCGTCGTGGACATCTATGGCTAATACTGTTGGGTTGTACCAAGTGAGCTCGTGGCGGCGCATAACTTCTTTTCCGCCAATGGTTTTGACGTGTTCACCTTCGCCGAATCTTATAGCTCTTACTGGTGGTGTTAGTATTTCTTTGAGTTTATCGTAGTTTTTCTTGTTTTTAGGATCTAGTATCGGTTTGCAGACTTCCAATTCTACTTCGTGGTTGATGAGCTTGTAGGCGAATGCCATACATGTGTCTTCGCCGCACTCCTTGCAGTTAGTTTTGGGCAGTAAATTGTATATGTCTAAAGGTTTCAGCCTCGACA
>JAHAWU010000231.1:2550-3077 GCA_018383815.1 Candidatus Jordarchaeia archaeon
GTGGTTACCCAGTTTAGTAGTGGGCGGGGTTTGTCTTTCTTTTTGGATGTGAGATATTCAACTACGGTTTTAAAGATTTGCACACTGGCGGGGTGGAGCATCATGAAGATGTCGCAACCATTCAGTGCCAGTGATAGCCCAGTTATGGCTTCCCATAAGGGGCCTCGAAAGTTTATGGTTCCCCATTCTGCTCCTTTCTTTTTGTCGCTCATGTAGGCTTCTCGGGCTCCCCAAGCATTAGTGGTTCCTGAGGAAAGGGGCATTTGTAGGTCTTTTTCGCCTTTTAGAGCAGCCATTCTAATTCGCTCATAGATACTAAAGGAGTATTGTAGTCCATATCCCAGTGCGGCGGTGGTGGCATCTTGTACTATGTGGTCTTTAGGCAGGCCGGCATCTAGTAATAGTTGGTTCATTTTCTTCTGGTTGTTGACATCTAGTTGGGTCCATGAGAGTACATTGTGGTTGTATTTTTTGGCAGCTTCAACTATACGTTTCCAGTCAAGGTTTTCTGATGCCGAGTTTAACAT
>JAHAWU010000007.1:0-38204 GCA_018383815.1 Candidatus Jordarchaeia archaeon
GTCAGTCCCCTCGCCAACTGAAGCGAAAAGCTTTTTCATGGCAAAGTATGAAAAGCCTTCCAAGATTTTTCATAGCAAATAAAAATGTGGAAGATTGTGCTGAGTGTGGGTTAAAGGATTGAAAAGTAATTTAAAAAAGAAAAATTTAAATGGTAAATAAAACAATAATCTAATAATAAAGGGGCATACAAGGGAGGCAATTAAAATGGCCAAAAAACCAGCAAAAAAGAAGAACGAGGCAGAACCCGAAGAGGGAAGATCAGAAGAGAATATGGTTTTTATAGGAAGGAAACCGACAATGTAGATTCACTTTTGTGTTCTACGTCGATTGAGTTATGTCTTGGCTTGCGTCATCCAGTTCAATCAAGGCGCTAAAGAGGTTATCATCGTTGCTCGTGGCAGAGCTATTTCTAAGGCGGTGGATGTTGCAGAGATTGTTCGTCAGCGCTTCTTACCCGAGGGTGTAAAACTGGGTAAGATTACTACAGGCACTGAGATCATTGGTACTGGCGATGATAAGCGCAATGTTTCCACCATCGAGATTCAGTTACTAAAAGCTTAAAAGGTTTAAAGTAGATTATTTATTCAGAGAGCTTAACACTTTAAATAAGTAATAGTTTGACTAGGGCTTATTTGTTTTTTAGAATCGGGCTAGTCATGACATCTCTTCTAAAGCTATTTTGTTTATAAAAAAGTATTATGAATTGCTAAACCGGTTTGATACAATTATAATGCAGGGATTTGTCTTGGTGAGTGCTAAACAGAAAAAAGCAGGAAAAATGTTGGATGACCCCAATAGTTCCGTCCTTGTGGAGACTAAAAAGCTGGAAGACTTTAAATGTGGAAACTGCAGTGAACCCCTATTAATGCATGTCTACTTAAAAGGAGACAAATATGAGCGAATAGTGGAGTGCAAACATTGCGGGATAAGCTTTCCACTAGATAAAAGTAAGAGATCCAATGGGGCCAAGGTAAACTCTTCAAATAGTGAAGACGCAAAAGGGAACAATAAGAAGGATAGCGGTAAGAAAGAGAGTATGGTGGAGCGGCTTGTTCGGTCATGGTGAGAAAAGTTAGATTCAAGTGCATTAAGTGTGGGAACTGCTGCAGGGACAAGAATTCCCTTGTTACCATCACGAATATGGACATCATCCGACTGGTAGGCCACTTGAAGTGTGATCTTAGGGAACTTTTGCAAAAATATGTTGGTTTCTATCAAGTTAGGAAAGAATTGGAGAACAGACTGGTTTTCCCAGCTATTTCCACATTTAGGGGCAACGCTTTCTTGGGGTTGAGAAAGAAGGACGATGGCTCATGTGTATTTTTGAAGGGTAACCTCTGCGGGATTTATGAGGTGAGACCTATGGTTTGCCGTAGTTTCCCATTTGTCTTTGAGGTTAAGGAAGGTTGGCTATCTTGGGGCTTAATGGCCAGGGCTGAAAACATTTGTCCGGGATTGGGACAGGGAAAAAGGGTTTCGGAGAAAAATCTGGAGATACTGGGAAAACAAGTAATAGAAGAGCTTGAGCAATACAGAAAAATAGTTTCTGCTTGGAACAATCAAGAAAAGGCAGAGCAACTGGACCCTATACTTTTGGTTTCCTCATTTCTTGAAGAAGCAAAATTATTTCCCCCTCAATAAACCTGAACAATTACAATTCTCAAATTTTATCTGTAGCATAATAGGTAATTGCAACAAAATTTCTTTTGGGATTATGCTTTTGTCGAAGAAGGGGGTAATATTTAATAATACAAGTTACTATTTATACACTGGTTCTATTCTAGTTTTAGGGGAGTGAAGTTGTCGTGAAGTTAGAGGAAGCGGCTCGGAAGGCTATTGAGCTCTTGAGAGAGGCAGGCGACACTGGAATATATAATACTGAACTGGCCCAAAAACTAAAGGTCCCAAAAAGGCGAATATACGATATAGTGAATCCTCTTAAACCCCTGGGACTGGTAGAAATAAAAAAGGAGAGAGGAAAAACTAAGGTTTATTGGTCTGCAAAGAAGGAGTCGGTTCTCAAACAGGGAATGAGAGAACCCAGCGAAGAGGAAGATAAGAGGCTAAAAATTGACACCGTTAAATTGGTTCGAGGGGAACAGCTTATTGAACCCCTTTCCGAAGAGAGTATGGAAGAGGGTTTTAAATTTAATTGTCAGGTTCTGAAAATAAGTTGCAAAAATCCCTTAAAAACTTGTAAAGTGTACCATAATGGACTCGAGGTTGTCATCGAAACCGACGACCAAAGCCTCATAGTTAAGCCAGATACATTGAAACCCAAAACACCAAAGATAAAAACAATATTCTAACTCGCTGAAATTTACAGGATGGGAAACTCAAAAAGAACATATACGAGCTAAGCCTAGAAGCTCCAAATTCGTTTTCGCAGTTAAAGGTATCTTAGGAAACCGCTGAGCGCACAAGAGTGAAAAATTTAGATGAGGCGCATTTCGATTTTATTCCCTCTTTTCACCTTCTCAAATACTTGAAGGTTCTTTGTGATTTTTCCAACAATGTTCACATCGGAGTAAGGCTCAATGGGCTTAAAGAATATGCACAAGGCATCACCCATACTCCAATAAGCAATTGTCCCCTTTTCAACGTCTTTTGTAGCCTTCTCTAGTCCCTTTTTGATTCCAACGTTAAAATATACTTCACTATCCTTCCACACGTTCACTCTACCCGAGATAGGAAGTTTATCTCTAATGGCTTCTACTGTTAGGGGAGCATAAATTCTGTTAAGTTCACCTTCAGCTTCACCTATACCCTCAATGATAAATTTTACCTTGAACCTTGACAAACTCTCAGACATAATAAATTCCCCAAAATTTTAAACTTGCTTCGCAACACACAAACTATGAAAATATTTTTCATAGGCAATAAAAGGTTTTTCATACCCTTTTATGTTTGTGAACAAGGCTGGTTCCAAGAATTACCGTTTTTTACAGGTAGTCTATGCCGCATTCCTTTTTACCCAGGAATTTTTCGTGGCACCATGTGAAGGTTTTGTGTTTCTTATAGATTTTGTCTATTGCGGCGATTATTTTTTCTGAAACATTGGAACCATAAATTTTTGGTGCCTTTTTCATGGTGCTGGGAATATCGCTTTTGTAGATGTAGTAGACAAAGTCGGCTAGATTCTCTAGTGGGGGTGTAAGTACATTTGATTCGCACATTACGGATTCTGGCCTGTCTGTGTTGAAGCGGCAGGTTAATGGGATGCATTCGTCAATCAGGTTGAGTTCTTCTTGTTGGGATCCACTATCTGTGAGACTTGCCCAACAGTGTCCTGAACGGAAGAACTCAACTACGTTGCTGTAGCTTTTCCAAAGAGGAGTAAATAAAAAGTTTTTATTCCCCTCAGCTAATCTTTTAATATATTCAGTTAAACCGTAGTGTTTAAGTCCAGTTTTCATTGCAGTTAATTCTACTAGGCAGACGTTTATTTTGTAATCTACAACCAGCCTTTTTATTGCGCTAACAATGTTTTTGAAGCGGGTTTCAGTAAGGTTCCCTCTACGGTGAATATCAACTCTCAACCAGGAATCCTGTTCAAGTTGAGGATACATATCAAAAATGCTGTTTTCAACTTTGTGATCCTTTGTGTACTCTACAGCGTCCACCACACTGTTACCACAAACTGGAATTAATTCAGGGTCATATCCTTCGCGAACCAGATTCTCAAAGTTAATTCTGTGAGGTGCAATGAAGCAGAAGCAGCTTGAACCACAGATGAAGGTGTCGATTTGTTCTGGAAACGGCTCATTCCTATCAATACTCCAATCCAAGGTCCACTGGCAATTTATAAATTCTTCGAAACCAATTTTTCCCTTCACAAAGTCGAACATGGCGTTGGGGTACATTCCCCTCAATCCCGCCTCATTTTGCACACATTTTTTCCCTAACCCATAACTCCAAGCGAGAGGCACAACCCCTGCAGTTAAAGTGTCACCATGAACAATGGGTATGAACTCAGTATTTGGAAATTTTTCTTTCAGATATCTTCCAAGTTTAACCATTTTGGAGAACAGGTCAACAAATTTTTCAGATAAATCCCCCCGAATTTTAAGATTGGCTACTAAACGCTCATCTAAGTGAAACTCATTCAAACCATATCCTAAAACTTCATCGAAATGCTGACCGGTGTGAACTACACCCACAGGTACTCCTCGCCTCTCACACTCAAGAACTAGGGGAAACTGCTTATAAAAATCTGGTTTGGTCGCCACAGTAACCAATATTGCGTAGTCACCCGAAGCAATTCCCCTAAAACGGTCTTCGTAGATTTCTGGGCTCTCCAAATTGATGTTCCAAGAAGTCAACCAAACGCACCTTAGACACTAATTTCTAATATAGGTACACTTAATAATTACCGTATTAATATTTCAAGATATAAGATTAACTAAAATGCCTGTCGAAGGTTCAACTTTGGAAGTCTAAATCCCTTTTTTACAGATTTAAGATTTCATTGAGTGGGCTGCGAAACATTTTGTAATTATGCTCACGGTTTTTAATGAGCCAAGTGAGTAATTGGAGAGAAACTCCAACAACGGTAGCCTAAATTAGGGTGAACACAAACATCCAAATATGCCAGCTGAGTCTAAAAATATACGTTTAAAATACTATTTTTAGCAACAATTTTTAAAATAATTACCGTTATATTCATCTTTTACTCCAAATCAAGGCCATTGTGAAGTGTTTCACGGACTTAAAGAATTATACCTATTGGTATCCGAAGAAGGTTTAATCGTCTTAAAAACGTATAAAATTAGGTCCGGTCTAAAATACTTAAAGGGTGAGGATCATTTTGCGCAGAAAACTCGATGCTCCCCAAAATTTTGAAGGAAATGATGAAGCAGAGCTCTCTAAGGGCCTGTGTAGCCTTTTCGGTGGAGGCCTTTGTTATGGCATCGGCGGAACAGCCGGAATTTGATAAAAGAGTGGCTGCTGCAATGGCTTCATTTACACTATCAGCGCCTAAAAGGACAAAAAGTGAACTAGGACTGGGAGATTTAAGTGATGCGCCAATAAGGTTTTCCGAAGACAAAATGGTTTTCAAAGTGGTGGATGTTTCTCCAAAAAATCATTTCCCGCCGCCCTCATTGCTCCTCCAGTCCGCTACTATAATAGAGTAATAAATATGGCCGCCCGTGAAATTAAAAAATTATCCGAACAAGATCACTTTCAAAATAGATATTTGTCAAATATAATTCAGTTCCAGCACTTAAAACATTACAGCCACATTCCGGTTTTTAAATACATAATGGGAGAGGTTTTAGTGTATAAAAAAGCGGAAATTGTTATCTCGATTATAAAAAGGTTAAGGGAGAGGAAAGCTCTAGATTTTGAAGAACTTAAGGATATGGTGGAAGACCAAGAGCTTTTTGAACTATTAACGTCTGAGGGATTTGTTGATCCTGCCAGGCACAGAATTAACTTTAATTTGGAAACCAGACTCCAGCTTTCTCTAGTTGCCTTAAAATACGGTGCGGATATAGAGAAGGTTTGTAAACTTTTAAGCTGGAAGGAATTTGAAGCCTTCTCAAGAAGGGTGCTTGAAACGAACAATTTTTTCTGCATCCAAAATTTTAGGTTCAGCCAAAATCAAAGAAGGTATGAAATAGATGTTGTGAGATTAAAGAATCCTCTAGTCCTATGTGTTGATTCCAAACATTACAAAAAATCTGGCAAGAATCAGATATTGAAAACTTACTGTAAAAAGCAAATTGAAAGGGCTGAAGCTCTCTCAAAAGCACTGCCTAAAATGTTTCTAAAAATGGGACTACTGGGGTGGAAAGAGGCAAAGATTATACCCTTAATTGTCACCTTACTAGCTGAGGGGGTTAATTTTTCTGAGGGAGTTCCTATCGTCCCATTTTTCAAGCTCAACAGTTTCGTTATGGACTTACCAAACCACCTCAACCAAGTATACCAGATTTACACCAAAATACCTATCATCAAGCCATTGGGAAAACAAAATCAGTAGCTATGAACTCAAAAAAAGTGTCCTTTTTAGAAACTTTTTTATTTATCCTTTTCTTTGAGCTGTGCAGTTCACCAAGCTGGAATCCTTTTGAAATTTACACCGCACCGATTATTTCCGAAAATATTCTCTTATATATCATCTCACGGTTATTTCTAGTTAAGTTAATTATCTCAACGTCTCTTCTTCTTTTAATCTCTTCAACGAAGGGGTGTTGGACGTTCTTTCCAATTGTGCCAAGCACCGGTTTGGGGGAATCAAAAGCTTCGCGCACTGCAACCGCGAATTCCGGTGCCAAAAGTTCCATTTTTCCAATTTCATCTATTATAATTAAATTGGCCTTCTGAATCGCCTCTCTGATGGCCTGCACCCCAATACTCTTGATGTTTTCAAGAATCACACCATACTTGCCAACTCTGTATTCACTTTTTAAATCAGCCTTAGCCAAAAAATCTTGCTCATTGCTGAGAAGATTAACTATGAAGAAACCTACACGAACATTTTTTCCCTGCATCAATACTCTTTGTTCAGGAGTGATAATGCCACCAACCATCAGGTTGCGTTCTCGAGCCTCTCTAACAATCTGGTTTATTAGACTGCTTTTTCCAACCCCTGGAGGCCCAGTAATTAACAAATTAACCTTCATACCTTTACACCCTCTTACTATAATATTAGAGGGATAAATATACCCTTTTTTGCCTAGTGTAATATAAAATCTTCTTAAAAATTGACTACAAATGACTTGACAGTGCTGATTCCCTTAAATAATCTTTCAATATTATTAAATTATAAAACCACCAATCATAAATTAATAGTATATCTGGAGTGATCTTTTATGAGCGAGGAGGATGAACGCGTAAGAAGAAGTGCGATTCGTCTAGTGGCAGAAATACAAAGCGTGCAGCAAAGCTCTCAATTTGAAGTGAACTCATTCTTTGAAAGCCTGCGCAGAGAACTTTTCGACAGTGAGAAAACAACGTTCAGCAACATGGATATGAGCAGAATTTTATCCCGGCTACAAAACCTAATAATGGATCTACTTAATCAGATAGTGGACAGGGTTTCAGTTGAAGCAGTGAAACAGATTCAGATAATTTTAGGAGATTTAAAGAACGTCCGCGAATCCGAGTTGCTAGCCGAGAAAACAACTTCAGCGGTGAGGAGAGATGCTATGGATTATCGACTTAACAAATATATTCAAGACCTTGAGAACCACATCAAATTACTTGAAGAAAGAGAGAGCGCCAGGAAGAAAATGTTGAAAAATGTGTTAACACGGGACAAAAAGTATCAAATCCTCGCTCTACTTGAAAATGGAAAAGAGTTAAGTTACACAGAAATATCCAAACAACTTTCACTCACCAGAACAAAGGTCAACGAATACATTAAAGAGTTGGAAAAAAACAACCTCGTTTCCGTAGATAAAAACAAAAAACCTTATCTGATATCACTCAAACAAACCCTATGGCTTTAGCAAACACTTATACGCTTACGCGTCTTAGAAAGTATGAAACCAAATTTTTCATGTTAAAAACGAATTAAAATTATCCCCAGTCGTTATAAGAGCATTAGGACTGTGAGGTTATGAGTAGAAAAGCATCTACACCCAATATTCGCATAGTAGTAGAATATTTCTATAACCCGGACTCAATTGAGTGCAAGAACTTTATGAACCTCGTGGTGAAACCTCTAATGAGGAATCCCCGGAAAGATGTGGAATGGAAAATAAACAACATCTTCGACCCCAAAGTAAAAAAAGAGATCGAAGAATACAAAATAGACGCGGTTCCCGCCCTAATAATCAACAAAAATAGAACCCTAATAGGATTCAACAGACAAGAAACAATAAACTCCATTATAGAAGAAGAAATAGAAAAGGAAAGGAAAAGGCGAGAAGTGAAACTCGAATAACCCCTTAAACTAATTAAAATTTTCATATGCGTATCAACACGAGGCAGTATAAAGTTTTGTTTTGTGGCGGAGATCTATCTTCTTCTATAAAGGGTTGTTGCATAGCAAATAGGGTTTAATCCGGCCTTTTTCTGGAACAAGTTAAAAACATAGTGTAAAACACTCAAAAAGTATGCACTCAAATTAAATGTTATTCTTCATATTTTCTTTGAGACTTCTTGCATGATTTCAACGCAGCGGGTGCCATCCTTTATAGTAACTTGGGGTGTAGCATTGTTGGCTGCGCACTGAACGAAGTAATTAATCTCAGCGTCGTAACTGTAATGTGTTCTGCGGACTGCCATTGTCAACTTGTTAACTAAATCTGTGAGGGTGGACTCCACAGCGTATTTGGTTTCCCTTTTTTCGCCTTTTCTTCTGAGTTTTATGGAGAACGGGGATCTTAGGATGTCTAGCTTTAGGGTGGCTTTTTTGCCCCTTATTTCCCAGGGAAATGAGGGAATTATGCTTTCTCCAAACCAGCTTAATTCAATGTTTGCAGTTGCCCCGTTTTCCATGTCAAATGTCAGGTCTGCATTGTCGTAGACGCCATACCTTTCTATGGTCGCGGTGGCCTTTTGCACTTTTTCTATTTCTCCACATAGATGTCTTAGCATGTCTATGGAGTGGGGGCCAAGGTCGGTTATGACACCGTATTTGTCTTTGAATCTGAAGGGTGTTAGGGCCTTCCATGTTCTCTGGTCGCTCTTGAATAATGCCTTTATTTCTTTTATTTCACCCAGTTTTCCTCGAGAAATAATCTCATTTGCAAGTTTTACGCTTGGTGTGAATCTATAGTTGAAGGCGGGCATAACAATTTTTTTTATCCCATTCAAAGCTTCCATTATTGTGTAGCAGTCTTTGGCATTTGTTGCTAGAGGCTTTTCACATAATACATGTTTTCCTTTCTCTAGGGCCTCTATTGTTATGGTTTTGTGGAGTTCGGGAGGAGTGCATATGGAAACGGCATCGATTTTTTTATTTTCCAGGAGGTCGTGGTAATCAGTGTAAACTTCTCGCACCTTAAACTTTTTTTGAATTTCCCGCAGTCTTTCTTGGTTGGGATCTGCTGCGGCTTCTAGTCTCACATTTTCAAGCTTAGAGTAGCCAGGGAAGTGTAGGAGCTCCGCGATTTTACCTGCCCCAATGACTCCTATTCCCACCTCTTTAACTCCGGGTAGCCTCGTTTTGCTGGGGAGGAAAAGCATTCTGAGTGTGGATGTGCCGTCTTTTGCTAGGCCTGTGACTGAGATTTCTGGTCCTCTAAACTTTTTAGCCACTGATTTGGGCGCAACTCCTACAACTTCGATTTTTGATAGGTCAATTTCGCCCACTCCTCCCTGGTGTGTTTTCACGATGGTCTTTATTTTTTGGGGTTTAAAGCCCATTATGTGGGCTGCTACGGAATCAACTGTAACGGGGTCCCTGCCGCAGAGAATTACGTTCATGTTCACAGGTGTGCCGACTATGGGGCCTCTTCCCTCCATTCCTATGATTCCATCCACCACTATAAGGTCTTGTTTTACTGCCAGATTTATTAGGGGTATGATTTCTTCCAGGATGGGGTGGTAAAATGCAGCTTTGCTTTTTTCGGGAAGAAGTCCATACATGTTTTTTAGGGCAACCGTGATGACTGTGATTTCGTGAGTTTTCAGTTTTGGGACATTTATAAAGTAAGGCGCCTCCAAAACAGTTTTGGGTAGGCGAATCTTTCTCTCACCTACTTCTACGTCTACGATTTCGTCGTGGCTCAGATTGAGGAAGGAAACCTGGTTTTTTCTTATAACTCCCATGGCTCCGCTTTGTTCCATTCTTATCTCGGCGGGGTTTGATGTACTGTCGCTTTCCACAACCAAGACTTTGTTTGAATGCTCCTTAGCCACATGAATAACGGCGTCAAGGACACGCAAGTCAGTGTTCACATTACCATAAATGTCCTTATGATAACAAATGTTAGGCTTTATTACTATTTGGTCACCATAATCCACATCTATTCCGCCGATTAGATCGATTCCCTTCCTAACTGTTTCTTCTACATCCTTCACTTTCAACAAACTTACTTTGGGCAAACTGTAAGCCTCCATAACAAACTAAGCCAAAAAGTTGTACTACTCAAATATGCTGCACTTTAATTGATAGATACTATTCACGCTGTGCTTTTTATTTTTGAGTCTTTTCCCACTTTATTTCCTTTCTTCTTACCCTGAAGAATAAAATGTTTTGGTAGAAGACAAGGAAGGATAAGGGTGCCAGGTAGAGCCAAGAGCTAGGCTTTCTGAGTTTTAGGCAAAAAATAAGGGCGCCCAAATTGATAAAAAAGATTGCTCCCAAAAAAATAAAGATAAGGGGAACAAGTTCACGGTAGTAGAATACACTAAGCGCCAGCGAGAAAGGCAGCAGGGCTAAACAGACCGCGTTTAGGGAGGGGGCAATATATCTAGAGGTAAAAGATAAGAAGTTGGGTATTCTGGGTTTCGGAAACATTTTCAGTCTTTGAGCACTATACTTAGCGGTAGCTTGATCTGCCCCTCTACTCCACCTTCTCCTCTGCTGGACAAAATCCTTGAAAAAGCCAGGTTCAAGAACCCTCACTCCTGCCTCGCGCGTGTAAACTATTTTGTAGCCGTCAACATAAATCCTGTACCACAATTCATGGTCTTCAGCTAACATTTCGGCGTCAAAGCCGCCGGTGCGTTCAAGATAGGTTCGCCTCACTGCGTAGTTGTAACCGATTAGAACTGGTACCGCAACCAGTTGTCCTCCCTGCCAGAGGGTGTATTCAAGGTCGATGATGCGGCCGAGAAAATTGCGTCTCTCCGCCTCGTATCTCCCTTGGACAGCCATTACCTTTGGATCGTCAAAATGTTTAACCAGATTTTTTAAGGCGTCTGGTTCTATGCTGCAGTCCGCATCGTATACTGCTACTATCTCTCCGCTTGATATGGATAGTGCCTCGTTTAAACCGTAAGCCTTCGAGTATCTCTTTTCATGCTTTATTCTTTTTGTGTTTTTCCAGTCTTTTGTTTCATTTTCTATAATTTCAAAGGTTCTATCCGTTGAGTCGTCGACAAAGATGATCTCCATCTTCTCCTTTGGATAGTTCAAACCGCGCAAACTATTCAATACCCGTTCAACACTTTTTTCTTCATTGTAAGTTGGGACAATCACGGTCACAGTGGGCAAATTCTTCTTCTTTTTTCCACTTCCCCCCTTAAATATTGAGGCTAATGCTGTGAAAAAGTAAACAAGGGGTATTATCAACATAATTATTCCTAGGAAAACGTAAAATGCGACAAGCGGAAAGGGTAAACTCAACAAATTTACCTTCTCCTTTTGATTCTTTTCCAAATATTTATCAGGGAATCTAAAGTCTTTAACGGTTCTTTTCTGGTTAGGGAGGGAACCAGGTATCCCGCTGCATAGAATAGGTGGATTAGGAGATTAGGTCTCCAAAATGCTACATAACCGTACAGGGATGCCACCAGAATTCCTAGATTAATGAGGACTTTTTTGGGAATCCTACCGTAGAGGTAGTAGTCGCCCACACTTATCATATAGGCCCTTCTAAGCAAATGTTCAATTTCGATGCGGTTTTTCCAAATCTTGTGGAAAACCTCAGCCTTGGGAGCATACACCACTCTAAAACCAGAGTTCCGCACCCTATTACTAATACTGATTTCTTCCCCGAAGACTTTAACTCCACAAGGCCCCAACTGCTCTTTGAATCCTCCGATTTTTTGTGCCAAATCCCTTCTAATGGCTAAGTTTCCTCCTATGGGAAAGTATATATCTCTGACCTTTTCCCCCCAATTGGTTACACCTAGAATTCCATAGACGTCCCTCCCCAACCATAATGGCTTTTTTGCTCCCACCATTACTAGCTTTATTTTTCCCCCAACACATCCTACGCTACTATCTTTGAAGATGCTGTTAATTTCTTTGAGCCAAGACCTATTTGCGATGCAATCATCATCAATAAACGCCACTATGTCTCCCTTAGCGATTTGAAGCCCATAATTTCTTGCCGCAGCGATTCCTATCTTCTGAGTGGGTCTAACAATCCTGAAATTTGATATTCTGGAAAACCTGGATTTTAGCTCCTCATAGCTTCCATCCTCAGACCAATTATCTACCACAATGACTTCGTAGTCCCCGTCAAACATTTGACGAAGTGTGCTCTCCACAGTGTCAACCACATGCTCTCTTCTGTTGAACGTTAAAATAACAACCGACATAGCCATAGGAAACGACCCTTAGCAAATTAAAACATTACACCCTATTTTCTACTTTTCGGAAATCTCGGAAACCAAATCTGATATAACAACTTAAGGAAACCAAGATATAAAGATAATAATTGGAAATTTAACTCTACAATGTTAAAATGGTTTGGGTTCCTGTATCTGGCGTTATTAATAAGTGGTGAAAAATCGTTTTTTGCCGGGTAAAAAAGAGAAAATAGGCGGAAACAAGTTATAATAAAACAAATTTAACGTTGTCAAGTGATGGTAACTTTCTGGCCAATCCCAGTATTTGAATTTAAAAATAAAAAGGTTTAAAGACAATTCTTATATTACTTACGAGGGTGAAACTCTCTATAACCTGTGTGAGGAGATAAAGTGAAATGGTGCTATCCGTTTCTGTTGTTTTATGTGCCTACAATCGCAAGAAGGATGTTGCTGAGTGTTTGGAGGGTATTCTGAGCCAAAATTACCCCGATTTTGATGTGTGGGTGATAGATGACGCGTCTACGGATGGAACCTACGAATATTTGAAGAGTAGATTTGGTCACTACAAAAATTTTCACATTATTAGAAATGATACCGAAATGGGCAACACGCGCTCAAGGAACCTCATTATGCGTAAATCTAAGGGGGAAATAATAGTTTCCACAGATGATGACTGCATAATTCATCGTGAGGACTGGATAGCGAACCTAGTGAAGATTTTTGAAGAGTCCCCGCAAATCGGGCTGGTCACCGGGAAGGTGCTCCCCATATTTTATGATAAAGTTCCAAAATGGTTGGAGCCCCCTATTTACCCTATACTAGCAATAAGAACAGAGAACCAGCGTACCGAAGCCTTGAATCCTTATGGCTGCAACATGGCGGTGCGAAGAAACGTTATGGAGAAAATCAACTTTCTAAATGAGGACATCACCAGAAAGTCTGGAGGACTTTACTCTGGCGAAGACACAGATCTGGGACTGAGGGTGAGGGCTGCAGGCTATAGAGTAGTTTACACTCCCGACGCAGTAGTTAAACACAAAATGTTTAAAGAACGCATATCAAAAGAACACTTCATTAGACGCGCCCTATATTTTGGCATGTCCGAAGAAGTATATGCTGGTTCAAACTTGTGGAAACTACTTGACGGAGCGGCAAACATAATAATTTTCCTGTTCAAATTTATTGTGAGATCCAAATTCTCCACTTTGACACTGATTGCTTACAAAACAGGTTTTATGATTAAAGCTCTGGGGGGAAACGAAGAAGCCATTGAAAGATGGAGAAAAGCGTTTATGCGACTAGCCGCCAAAACAAAGTAACCCCCTCTCCAATAAAGAAATGGTTTAGAAACCAATAAAAGGTAGAGAACCGTAATAAATATATATCTATATCTTTTATGGAAAAGGGATGTTTTTAATGGAAGATTATGAAATTTACTGCTTTGCTGAAAAGTTAAAGGTGCTTTCAATCATTTTCTCATCTATCCTTACCAGGTACTCAGCCTATTTGGAGGATAGAGGGGAACCAGAACCTAAAGAGATAATTTGGTGGGTGATAGACGCTATTAACCGTGAGGCGAGCATAGCGGTTAACGTCACAAAATCCGACCTTTTCTCTAACGCACTCGAACTGTTTAACAAAGCAGAAGAGAACCTGCTCTCAGGTGATATCGAACAGGCAATCAGAAAAATAGCCGAGGCCACAACCAGAATTACAACTGAGGCTGACAGAACTCTTAGAAAAATAGAGGGAAAAAGGTAGAGAAACCTTCTATTGCCCGCCACTGGAAAGTAAGTTTAAATCCCTAACTATGCACTCTGTAGAACATGTTATTTTAAGATTTTTGGCCGGTTCCACGTTTAAGGTGGCTGCTGCTGAAATTTTTCATTCCCGCTGGTTCCTTAAGAAGCTGCTACACTAAATATTAGGATCATGTGCCAGTTTCCATTTGCAGTTACTAGATTAGGGCGATTAGTTTCATTATTAATAGGGTTGTATAATCCCACTAGTCCAAAGCACTCGTCAACAGTGCGCCAACCGCTGGGCCAAACATTCTTCATTAGAGCTCCGTATATGAACAATGTTACATTTCCCTCAAGGCCAAGAGTGATGGAGGGCGTATAATAGTCTACTGGTACAAAGTGCCAACCCGTTGTTCCATTGCCTAGAACCATTCCGGGCACTATGCCTGAGGGCGTCGAAGCTAAAACTACGAACATCATTAAATCGCCGCTCTCCTGAATATAATAAGTGTTAAAGCTCACTGTAAGATTATATGGCCCTTGTTTGCTTCCAACATCACTAGCACTCAATTGAGGATAATATAAGTTAGGAATATATGAGTTCGTATACCAACATGTATTTGAGGCTCCTATGGGTGCGAGGGCAAATACTGAGAAGGCTAACGCAACCATCATAGTTAATGTTATGCTAATCAACCGTTTATTTCTCATTTCAGGTCACATCCGCTGTTAAAACAGTGTATCCTTTACAAAGTCTTAATTATAGTTTTGCTATAATGCAAACGAGAATAAAAAGTTTTAGGTACTGTTCTTAAAGTAATGATTTGTAATGACTTTGATCATCTCTGAGAAGAGCTTCTCTACTCCCTCACCACTCTTGGCATTAACAGTAATTATATTACTGTCCGGCACATTAAAGACGTTCTTAACTTCGTTTAAAAATAAAGAAGCCTCCGGATTTTTCTCGTTTAAAGCCACTACTGTGGGGACCTCCCTGTTCCCAACTATTTCCTCGTAGATTACGCGCGCCTTTGAAAGGGAATCTGAATCACCATTATTCACCACTAAAAGCAGAGCATTCAACCCCTTAGACAAAGATTTTCTAACCACCGAAAATTGGTCTGCTCCCGGAGTTCCAAAGAAGTGAAAACGCGAGCCATCAACATCAAAGTAGGTATAATCCATACAAACCGTAGAACCCGCAGCATCAATATGAATAACGCCTTTTCCACCAAACTTTTCCGCCAACCTTGAAACAATTTCCGTTTTGCCGCTAGCCCGCGGCCCCGCCACCACAACTTTAAACTGATTCATGAAGAACCCTCAAAGACCCATAACTATTTTTTTAAATCTATAATCTTTCACAAATAAATAACTTTCGCCACTCTCAAAATTCCCAAATTCGCCAACACAAAAAAGAAGAAACGAATATTTCCAGCAATCCTCTTAAACTGGAAAATTTAAATAAAAATCGGTAAAACTTACTGATTCCTAAAAACTTCTAGACAATAAGTCTATCTTTTACGGTGTTCTGATTTTTCTATTCTTTGCCATGAAAAACATTTTCATACCTTTATCTGAAATGCTTTCAGCGTATGTTGGTTTACCATGAAAAACATTTTTCATGCTTTATCTGAAACGCGTTCAGCGTATGTTGGTTTGTGTTAACTTTCAGTGATGGTTTCGGTGGAAGGCAACACGGACTTTAAAACCCATACTTTACAAATCTTTGGCGAGAAAGCCCCGACTTATAGTCGTGGGGAGTGTCAAAGCGTATCTCAATCCTGACAAGATTATAAAGCAAAAAATGGTTCCTGAAGGGGGAAGAAGAAAGGAATCAATAGTTAACATTGCTGAAATAGGTCACCATATACTAAAGTAGACTCATTGATTCTATAACTTATACTGGTAACCCTAATAATTGCAAATGTCTGTAAAACCTACTTTTTTGGCAGAAACTAGAGATTGGAGAAGCAACCCCTGGCGGGGGGTGTCCCCGATGTCCTCCCTCTTTTTTGGGGTTTCAGACACCGGATCAACCAGAGCCAATCACAATCTCTTTACGCGCAATCTCCTTACCCTCACTATCGAGGATAACAAGATGTGCTGAGCAACTAAGTCAGCAGTCATACGACCGCATAACCATTTCCATAAGGTTAAGAATCTTCGGATCGATTTCTGGCATTTTCATTATCCTCCAAATATTTTCATTCTAAGTCTTTATCATGGGCTCGGGGAGCTTCAATTTTTCATGAATCTTATCCTCAAATATCTGCTTGGCAGTAACCAGAAAAGATTTTTCTACAGCAGCAATGTTGTGATTCGTGGCGACAATCAGGTTTGCCTTTGTGCATATCCCCTTCTCATCCGACCAGTAATGATGTATCAGTGTTCCTCGGGGCGCCTCAACTATACCCACACCGTTGCCCTCCTTGGGCTCCACATCTGCCAACTTAACATCGGTACTCACAATGTCAGGGTCTTCAAGAAGCATCTTCGCCTTCTCCACAGCTTCAACCAGTTCAACTATCCTGGCCCAATTGTATGCAAGGGTAGCATTACACGGTCTACCAACAGCATCCCTGAACTCCTTAAGAGCTTCTTGAGCTAGAGGCGTTTCCATTCTATCCACAACATTTATCCTTCCCAAGGGTCCCGCACGCCATATTCCCTCAGGATAACCTGCAGGCTTGAAGAATATGTGGGTTGCATAGGAGTGAGGAGCCACATGTTCCGCTACATAGTTCAAATAGTCCTTCTTTGCAAAATCCGCAACAATCTTGCCATCAGGACTCATAACTCTAACCGTGGCGTCGCCAAAAATGGTGTGCACACCTTCCTTAGCAAGACCTATGTAGTATGAATCAAAGACTCCCAGCTTAGTAATAACATCCAAATAGTCACTAACAACCTTCTTAGCCAAGTCTACGGTGAACTTGGTAAGCTCCATTGCTCTATCAATTCGCTTCAGCTGCTCGTCACGCTCCTCCTCAGTCATAGGCTTAGATTGACCACCTGGAACAGATGTGACTGGATGTACAGCCTTTCCGCCTATCAGGAAGCAGAGTTCCTGACCGATTTTCATAAGTTCAATGGCTTTTTTACCAGCGTCAGGTAGATGTTTGATTACTGTGACCACGTTTCTATACTGTGGTTCAGCGAGTGGTCCCACTAAAAAGTCTGGCGCCGCCAACGCATAAAAGTGCAATGCATGGCTGGAAATAGTTTTTGCTTGTAGGAGGAGGTCTCTAAGCTTTAAAGCCGCTTTTGGAGGAGTTATGTCCCAAGCAGCCTCCACAGCACTCACCGAAGCCAAGTGGTGAGCCTCGGGACATATACCACAAATTCGTGGCACTATGCGGATAACCCGCTCCATTAGGCGGCCTTCAACGAACTTTTCGAAGAAACGTGTAACTGTTACGCCGAAGTGTGCGTCTTGCACTTTATTATTCTTGTCCAGTTTTATCACAATTTTTGCATGTCCTTCAAGTCTGGTTGCTGGTTCAATAACAATCTCTTTACTCATACTATTTCGCCTTCCTCACCGTTTTTGAGATTATGCCCGATGGCAGGAAGAAGTTGTAAAAGGTGCCGGCGACATCACCGACCTTCTCCACAAGTTCCTCCGGGCTTATAGACTCATAATCTACTATCGAGCCAAGTGCACTAATCATCTTAGCCCCCTGATCTATCACATTCGGCCCAGGACCATAGCATCCTCTACAGGGCATACCGGCCTTTGGGCACAGTGCGCCACATCCCTCACGGGTAGCGGGCCCCATGCAAACATATCCTTGCTCCAATAGGCACTTCTTTGGATCCGGTATCCCCTCATAGTCTCTCTTCAACTGCTTAATTGTGATTACTTCGGATTTCTCTCTGGGACACTCATCACACAGCGTGCGTACAGGCGGTGGGGGTAACTCTCCCTTCAGTAGGCCAAGTATAGCATTTGCAATGTCCTTAGAAACTACGGGGCAGCCTGGAAGGAAAACCTCAAAATTTACTACCTTCCTGTTTGGCACAATGAAGTCCAACATTTTTGGAACATCATCATCTGGAATATTGGGTTCTTGGACGCTCTCTGCCTCCATAAACTTACGCTTCAAAGCCTGATCAATAGTGGTAAGATTAAGCAATCCATATATTCCACCATAAGTGGAACAGGTACCCAAGGAAATCAGAGTCTTACACTTCTTCCTCAAAGTTTTCAATATGTGTACATCTTCCTCTGTTCTGCAGACACCCTCAACAATACCCACGTCAATTGAACCATCCTTATAACTCTCTAAGTCCTTATACTTAAAGTCAGTCACCGTGTGCCAGAACTTGATGTCCAAATGGGGCAGAATGTCCAAAAGGGCTTCATGAGTATCAAGCAGCGACTGATAGCAACCCCAACAACTTGCCAGCGAAACCATAGCTACTGTAACGGGCATTTTTTCAAAACCTCCAATTTTCACTCCTTATCATTTCTCAGCGGACTTGGTCCAAGCTCCTTCAATTTTTTAACAAAATCGTTCATAACCTCAACCAAAACATTACCTTCACTTGCAGAAATCCACTCCAACCTCAGTCTTTCAGGCTCAATCCCCAGTTGCTCAATTAACTTTTTAACAAGCTTAATCCGTTTCTCAGCCCTATAATTCCCAATAACATAGTGGCAGTCACCATAATGGCAACCTCCAATAAACACGCCGTCTGCACCCAGCTCGAATGCTTTCAGAATAAACTGGGGATCAACACGACTGCTACACATAACCCTAATAAACCTCACGTTCGGAGGATACTGCATCCTACTGGTGCCAGCCATATCAGCGCCAGCATACGTACACCAGTTACACAAAATCCCCACAATTCTGGGCTCAAATTCTCCATTACCACCCATAAAGCTCACCTCTTCATCGCCGCCTCTATCTGAGCCATCACCTGGTTAAACTTGAAGTGTTGTGTTTCTATAGCTCCACTGGGGCACGCCGCAGCACAAGCCCCACAGCCCTTACAAAGCACACTATTTATGTTAGATTTGCCATCCACAGTCATACCAATCGCCCCATAGGGACAAATGTCCTGACACACCTTACACCCAGAACAGAGCTCCTCGTTCACAATGCTGAAATAGGGCTCAATCTCAACCTCTCCCATACCCATAAGCGCCACAGCAGCCGCAGCCGCACCTTTACCCTGAGCCACAGCATCCGGAATATCCTTAGGTCCCTGAGCCATACCTGCCACAAAAACTCCGTCCGTTAGGGTGTCTACAGGGCGCAGTTTGGGATGCGCCTCCAGCAAGAATCCATCCGCGCTTCTGGAAAGTCGGAATAAATGCTGTATTTGTTCAGTTTCCTCTCTGGGAATCACTGCAGACGCTAAGACCACCATGTCCACCTCCAGCTCCATAAGCTGACCCAGCAAAGTGTCCTCCGCACGAACAATTAGTTTATCCGTCCCAGGAACCCGCCTCACCTCAGCAACTTTGCCACGCACAAAGTTCACTCCGTATTCTCTCCCTGCTATCTCGTAGAACTCATCATAGCCTTTCCCAAAGGTCCTCATATCCATGTAGAAAATGAAAATTTCAGTATCAGGATACTTCTCCTTAATCTGCCTAGCATGCTTCACACTATAAGTGCAGCAAACCCTGGAACAATATGGAAACAGTCTCTGGTCACGTGAACCCACACACTGTATAAATGCCATCCTCTTCGGCTTCTCATGCGTTGTGGGAACTATCACCTTACCGCCAGTGGGGCCAAAAGAGCTCAACAATCTCTCCAGTTCCAGTGAAGTAATAACATTAGGCAAAACACCATAACCATACTGAGGAGCATCAAAAGGCGTATAGACATCGTAGCCCGTAGCAATTATCACCGTGCCTACTTCCAGCTCTATCTCCCTTTCCTGCTGGTTAAAATCAATGGCCTCAGGCTCACAAACCTTCACACACAATTTACACTCTATACACTTATCCCTATCAATAGTGTAAATGTTGGGCACCGCTTGAGGGAATGGAACATAAATAGCTTTTCTTGACCCCATACCCAACTCAAACTCATTCGGAACAAAAACGGGACAAACTTCTGCACATTTTCCACAACCAGTGCACTTATCTGCCAAGACGTATCTGGGGTGCTCCACTATTTTTACTTTGAAGTTACCCACGTATCCCTCAACTTCCTTTATTTCACTATAACTGTGTATCTCTATGTTGGGATGCCGGGCGACATCCACCATTTTAGGGGTCAAAATGCATGCACTGCAGTCCATCGTAGGAAATGTTTTATCAAGCTGGGCCATTCTTCCTCCTATGGTTGGACTCTTTTCAAGGAGGTGAACCTTGAAGCCCGCATTAGCCACGTCCAGCGCTGCTGAAATCCCCGCTATTCCACCACCAATAACGAGACATACTGGTGCCACTTTCACCTTTTGCACTTCTAGTGGCTCCAGCCTCGCTGCCTTGGCCACCGCAATCCTTATCAAGTCCTTCGCTTTTTCCAGCGCCTCTTTAGGCTGCCTCATATGCACCCAAGTATCATGCTCTCTAATATTTGCCTGTTCAAAAAGAAACTGGTTCAATCCAGCATCCGCACACACCCTTCGAAAAGTGGGCTCATGGAGCCTAGGGCTGCAAGCCGCAACCACAACCCTGTTAAGATTGTGCTCCTTGATGTCCTGCTTAATCATCTCCTGCCCAGGATCAGAACACATAAAACGGTAGTCCTTCGCCACCACCACATTGGGCAAAGTCGCCGCATAGCTTGCCAACTCCTGCGGGCTGACAACACCAGCAATATTCGTACCACAGTGACACACGTACACTCCAATACGTACTTCTTTTTCACCCATCAGGGCTTCCTCCGAAAAGCTGTTTGGAACTCCTAACACTCAACATAAGTAACATTAAAAATTTCCCACGCCATTTTTCAGGCGTGAAACTTCCAACTAAAACGGTAATTTTTTATATTTAATGCTTTCGTTAACCTATATGTCCCCAACAAACCCCAAACTACCCCCCACAGACAGGCTTACAACTACACACAAAATCCTAAATTAAGCCCCAAAACCGCACTAAAATCTAAAAAGCACCCACCCAAGCCGTGTGTTTAATAAACACCCCCGAGTACTGGTTTTATGCGGTGGTCTGTCCTTTCTATCCTGTTCGTAGTCTCTCCAGCCTCCACTTTATTCATGATGGTGTTAAAAAAAGGGAATCCTTTTTCCCAAAACCTGCCCGCAAAAACAGATCTCACAGGGGGGAGCGCTCACTTAAATATATGGACCCGAGTCCCAAAAATGAGAAAAACCAACAAACACCCCCCAACAGTTAAAAAATCAAAAAATAAAAAAAAGCCCTCAAAAACCGAAGTTAAAACGTCCTCAACCAACATAAAAATAGCACAAACGTTCATACGCTAGAGCTTTTTAGACAAACCAACATACGCTAGAGCGTTTCAGATAAAGTATGAAAAAGTTTTTCATGGCAAAAATACGAAAAATGTTTTTCATGGTAAACTCACATACGCTTAGCGTCTTAGACGTAACATGAAAAGATTTTTCATAGGAAATAAAGTAAAATAAACTCCCAACTTCAAAAACCCAAAAGATAGAGCCAAAAACTAACCCCCAAACAAAACAAAATGCAAAATAAATCAAACCAATACCCAAAAAATAACAAAACATAAAAAATAATAAACAAGAATCCACAGTTAACTAAGTGTCTCTTTTTGTGCATACTATTTAGTGCGTTCTACGCCCAAAGGATCGAAGCCCACTTTGAGTTATTCAGCAAGTTAAAAAACGTCGAAAGAACCGTCCCAAAGGGGGATTAAAACCGAAAAACAAATTGGCACGCGGCAGGTGACATAGCTAATTATGTCAACAAACAAAACAAATAATTTATAAATCCCAAAAACACAACGTAAGACGGCGCAAAAATCACACAACAGCGCCCAACAAAAATCAAAAATTCATCATAACCAAAAGAAGGTAACAGCCATGGCCGAAGACCAAAAAATAATAAGAAAAACAAACCCACAATTCATCGAAGAAATAATCCAATATGGCTCAAAATACTTCTCGAAAGAAGAAATGGAAAGACTCAAAGCCTGTATCCAGTGCGCAACATGCACTTCGGGCTGCCCCTCGGGTAGGAGAACCGCATGGCGCATAAGAAAAATATTCAGAAAGGCCCAACTGGGACTAAAGGAAGACGCTCTGAAGGACGAGGGGCTCTGGGACTGCACCACGTGTTATACGTGCCAAGAATAGCCTGGCTTTTTTAAAGCGGCTCTTGAAAGGTGTCCCAGAAAAGTGCCTACTACCGATGCTGTTCGTGTTATTCGTAATCTTGCTTTTAGGAGTGGTGTTGCTAACCCGAGGCACTTGGCTGTTTGTGGTTATCTTTTCAAGTTTGGTCATGCTGTTCCCATTAATGATGAGACTAGGGCAGTTAGGAAAAAGATTGGTTTGAATGAACTTCCAGCGACTGTTCATAAGTTTCCTGAGGGTTTAAAAGAGGTTAATGTGTTGGTTGAGGAGACTGGTTTAAAGAAGGTAGTTGAGGCTGCTCAGAAGGAGGCTCAATTGAAGGAGGCTCAGAAGGTTGAGAAGAAGTAGGTATGCTTATTTTTTGGGTTGTTTGACTCCGAACCGGTATCCTGGTATTGAGGCTGCGACTAAGGATGTGCTTACCTTTTTTGATATTGATGTTTTGGAGATGAGTGGTGCTAGTTGTTGTCCTGCTCCGGGTGTTTTTGGTTCTTTTGATCTCTTGACGTGGTTGACTATTGCTGCTAGGAATTTGACTATTGCTGAGGCTTTGAATGCGAATATTGTGGTTACTTGTAATGGGTGTTTTGCAACTCTTCAAGAAGCTAATCATATGCTCAAGTCGAGTAAGGAGTTGAGGGAGCAGGTTAATCGGCTTTTGGCTAAGATAGGTAGGGAGTATAAGGGTAAGGTCGATGTGGTGCATGTGGTTGAAGTTTTGCGGAATGATGTGGGTCTTGAGAGGATTAGTGATAGTACGATTCAGCCTTTGACTGGGATTAAGGTTGGGGTGCATTATGGTTGCCACTTTTTGAAGCCTAGTGAGACGAGGCAGAAGGGTAATCCTGAGACTCCGGTTATTATGGAGGAATTGATTAGTGCTGTTGACGCAGTTCCGGTGGAGTATAAGGATAAGCTTATGTGTTGTGGTGCTGGTGGTGGTGTGAGGGCAGCGAAGATTGATATTGCTTTAGATTTCACAAAGGAGAAGATTGACAACATGTTAGCTGCGGGCGCTGATTGTGTTTGCACTCCTTGTGCTTTTTGTCACTTTCAGTTTGATGCGGGGCAACAGGAACTCAATGCTAAGCTGAAGAATGGCAACTATAATCTTCCAGTGATTTTCATTACTCAGCTTGTTGGTCTGGGACTTGGTATATCGCCGGTTAGAATGGGGTTATACGATAATAAAACCCAGGTTCAAACCCTGCTTGACAAGATTCGCAGAGCTTAACCCTCATCTAACCCTCCTTATCTCAATTCTTGTGGATGTGGGTGCGCCATCAAAAGTTGAAGATTTTTGATGGCATGTTTTTGATTTTTTAGGATTTCTTTTTGGTTATATTTTTGTGGATGGTGAGTTTTGTTCATTGTTTTTGGTTGGTTGGGGCTAAGTATTTATTGTTATGTTGTGTGTTTTTGTGTCTGTTTATGTTGTTGCTTTGTGGCTGGATATTTTGGGTAGTGCATTTGGTTGCTTGTTTATTAAGTGTTTATTTTTATGGCTTTGGGAGTGTACATTTGAAAAGTGTTGTGGTGTTTGTTGTGGGGTTCAGTAATGCTTTTAAGCTTGGGATTGGATTGGAAATGCGCACAATTGTTGAAAATTGCCGAGGTTCCTAAGAATTCTTGGAGGTGCACGGCTCTGGGAAAAATAAGACCCTCCTACATTAAGAGGATTGCAAGGAAATTGGTTGAAAGGTATTCGGGTGTCTTCACCAGCGACTTTGAAACGAACAAGAAATTAGTTGAGAAGTATACGAATGTGGAGTCTAGGAAGGTTCGAAACAAGATAGCCGGCTACGTGGTAAACCTTGTGCTCAGAAGCCAATATGAATACGTGGCACCTGAGGAAGAGGAGTTCCCAGAAGACTATGAGGAATACGAAGAAGCCAGAGAAGCTCCAGAGGAAGTAGAAGAGGCTGAGGAGGAAGGGGCTGAGGAAGAGGAGGAAGGTGAAGTGGGTAAGGACGAAGGGGAGGAGGTTGGAAGAGAGTAGGAAGTTTTGTGGATGGTTTGTGGAGGTTTTTTGATTTTTTATTTATGGGTTTTGTGACTTGGTATTTTTTGCTTTTTCCTTTTGATGTTTTTATTTTTTGAGGCATCTTGTTTTATGATGAAAAATGGTAATTCATTGTTTCCCTACATTTGGGGTACATTATGGAGTATGAATTTTCTTTTCGAAGCTGGGTTTCGCGAAATGTTTTTATTGATTTGATGGTTGTGTTTGTTGTTGTTTATGGTTTGTGTTCGTTGGTTTGTTTGTCGTTTAAAGGTTTTGTGGAGGTAGGAGTATTCTTCCTTTAGGTGTTTCTGGGTTTGCCAATGCGGTGAATTTTTATGCTTCTGTTTGGCGTTGTCGTGGTTTTTCGGCGCCTGAGGAAGTGGATCTTAAGCCTACTTTAAAGTGTAATTTGAAGTGTAGGATGTGTTTTCAGCGTAAGTTGTCTGATGAGTATCGTAGTAGGATGTATAGGTCTGAGCTTTCTACGGAGAGGTATTTGTCTTTGATTGGGGAGTTGGCGGGCATGGGTACTAGGCGTGTGCATGTGGTGGGTGGTGGGGAGCCTCTTCTTCGGAGGGACATTTTGGATATTATGTTTGCGGTTAAGAGGTGGGGGATGGAGGGGGTTTTGACCACTAATGGTACGCTGTTTACTGAGGATTTGGTTCGTGAGATTGTTAAGTGTGGTTGGGACATTGTGATGTTTTCAGTTGATGGCCCGAATGCTGATATTTATGAGGATATTAGAGGGGTTTCGGGTTCTTTTGATAGGGTTTATTCCTCTATGAAGGCTTTTAGTAGGGTTAGGACGGAGTATGGTGTTTGCAAGCCTCTTCTGCATATTCACTGTGTGATATTGAATCTGAACTTTATGGTCATTGATGAGATGATTGATTTGGCCCGTGATGTGGGGGCTAATATTGTAACATTTGACAAGTACTATCCTGAATATGAGGATTTGATTCTAAGGAAGGAGGACCTGCCCGTTACCCTCAAGAATCTTCAGAAGGCGTACCAGAAGGCTCAGAGGTATGGAATATATATTAATGTTGAGGATTTCTTGTCGTTGTGGATGAAGCCTTCGCCAAATACTAGGTGTTATTGGCCTTGGCTCTATGCGGATATTGATCCTAATGGGGATGTTTTGCCCTGCTGCTTTAGTCGTGATGTTATGGGAAATATTAAGAAGCACAGTTTTAGGCAGATTTGGGATGGGGAAAAATACAACAATCTTCGAAAAATTTTCAAGAAGAAGAAGTTTCCTGATTTCTGTAAGGATTGCACGCTTTACCCGGGTCTAATTAACCGTGTTCCCCTCGGGAAGGCACTGCACTATTTTAGGCTCGTCTAGAGGTTTTTTACTGTTTTTGTTTAATGTAGAAGTCCAGTGATGTGGGTTTTTTGGGCAGTGGGAGCTCTATTACTGTTATTTTTTTGGTGAGGGGGAGAGCAACATTGTATATGGGGGTGTTTGCCACTTCTTCGTAGGCGGTTCCCTTGTGGGCGTGGCCGTGGATTACTAAGTCCAGCTGGTTTTTAAGAATGATTTCTTCATATTTTTTGCTTCCCATCTCCGGATATTGGGAAACCTTTTCCCCAACCAGGGTTTTATAGGTGGGGGCGTAGTGTAGTAGTAGACACTTGTAGTCTGTTTTAAGCTCGCTTACCAGTTTTGCCGTCTTTTCCCTTCTTTCAGCGTAGATTTTCCATATTTCTGGCATATTTTTTCTCTGCCAAAATGTGGGCCTGTCGAGGGAACCCTTCGAACACACGACGCCCAGAGTTTTCCCCTCTGCCTCCATTACGAATGTTTCCTGTTCAAGAAACTGAATTTTACCTGAAGCTGCTTTTCTTACGTCTTCCCATAAGTCTTCGTACTCTTCGTTTCCAAAAACCGCGATTACTGGGCAATCGACTTTTAGTGCCTTTGTCACCGTTTCTACTTCTTTTACTTCTCCTTTGTAAATGATGTCTCCAGCTAAAACAAACAAATCAATACCTTTGGTATCTATACTGGACAGTGCCTGAATGAATAAATCCAAATGTTTGGGAGAATGAATGTCTGAAACTGCAGCTATCCTCAATTCGTCACGTTCCTAGTGGAAAATTGTTTGAAATCCTTTTTTAGGTTTATTACCATAGTCCAAGTAATAGTTCATGATTGATTGTGGGGTGGTGAATTTTTTGAAATCAAGGGAACGGGTGCTTATTGCTTTGGATCACGGTGTTCCCAATAGAGTGCCTATATACGATATGGGAATCGATGATGCTATTGTGCTTAAGCTTATGGGTAGTGATACATATTCTTGGGAATTGGCTATTGAGTGTCATAAAAAAATTGGTCTAGATATGATTACGGCTTGGCCTGAAACTTTTGCTCTGGAATGGTTTACGGATGAGGCGGGGCGAAGAGGATACATTGACGAGTGGGGTAGGAGGCGCATTTTTACTGCGGATGGCACAAAATGGTATGCGGGGGGCGTTATAGACTCGGAGGAGACATTTAATTCTTGGAGTTGGCCTGACCCCCATATTTCTGAGCGCTACGTAAATGTGGAAAAAACATTAAAGTACGCGGGTGAGCTGGCGGTTATAGGCTTCGTAGGAGGCCCTTTTGAAAGGGCGGCTTTAGGCAGGGAACACAAATCTATACTGGTAGACTTTTATAAGAATCCTAGTTTTGTTAGAAGACATATGAGTAAGGTTGTGGAGTATTGGATTGAAGTGGGAAAAATAGAGATTGATATGGGTGTCGACGCAATTATACTCGCTGATGATTACGCCTACAAGGCGGGCACCTTTTTTTCTCCAGAACTATTTAAAAAACATGTTCTGCCCCTACTCAAGAAGGAGATTTACGCTTTCCACAAAAGAGGGGTAAAAGTAATTCACCACTCTGACGGTTATATTATGCCACTCATCCCACACCTTATTAGTGCTGGTACTAATGGCTTGCATTCTCTGGAGCCATCGGCGGGGGTAGATATAGGATTGGTAAAAAAACTCTATGGTGACAGGCTAGTTTTGGTGGGTAACATCGACTGTGGCTCCCTTCTATCTTTTGGCGAGCCAGAAGAAGTTAGAAGAGTAGTTAGAGAAACCCTGGCTAAAGCTGCTCCTGGCGGTGGATACATTCTTAGCTCCAGCAATAGCCTTCACCGAGGAGTCAGAATAGAAAATGTGCTAGCAATGATTGAAGAGGCAAAAAAACACAAGTACTGAAACCCCAAAAATTTCTGCTTTAAGATCGGATAAGCGATGTAAATTAATCCAAATTCGATTCTACTCCGTTATTCTGAGATTAGGGATATAGTCCTATAATTGTCCTTTTGGAAATGGAATAGAAAGAATACCTATTCCTAAAGATGTGTTTGGTAAAATTTTTAAGCATCTGGGAAGGGAGTCTAGTTATTAAATCCTAAAAGGGTGATGGATGCTTCCGGAGAGTTTCAAGTATGGGTAATGAAAGTGAAGAAACGAAAATTGGTGGAGCCTCGCCTATGACTCTCCGGTCTGTGATTTTTGGCAGCTTAGTGGGCATACTTTACATTTTTCTGGCGGTTTATGTGAGCCTCAAGACTGGTGTAGTTTTCGTCGGCGGAATGGCTATTATAGGATATATTCTGCTTTCGATACGGGGCAGATATAAACCGAAGGAAAACATGGTGTTAAGCTCCATAGTAGATGCTACGGTGTGTGTTTCCGCAGGGGTAGTTGCGGGTCTGCCGGCGCTTGTGATATTTGCGGGTAGAACTGCCTTTTTTACGCCAATAACCTTTGAACTCATTATTACTATATCTATTTTTGCTGGAGTTCTGGGGGTGTTTCTTCTACTTCCTTTTAAAGAGGAATTTTTGAAAATGCCTTGGCCCCAAGTTGTGCCCGTTTACAAGACTATTGAGAGTCTGGGGGCGGATATTTCCTCTAAGAATAGGCTTTTGAAATGGATGGGGGGCTCTATAGCCTACATTGGTGGAGTGTTGGGTGCTGGTTACGCCTTCCGTAGTGACGTAACGGTTCTACCTCCAACTGAAACTTTACCCAACTGGTGGACGAGACTAGTAGCTTTTACGAAAACCTGGAATCCTCCCCTGTATACTAATCTTAGTTATTTGCAGAGTTATTACCAGTTTGTAGGGCAAGCAATGTCCCCTAGTCCTTTGCCTGGTTTTATGGGGATATCCAATTCTCCCTTAATTGCGAGTATAGGGTACTTTGTGGGCTGGAAAAGGGCGAGTATGGTTTTTTTGGGGGGAGTTTACTCTGTGCTGGTGTGGGCGATTTTTGAAAACCAATTCCCTGAATTGGGGCGCTTCGTGGATTATGGTAGCCATATGAATTTGCCCCAAATATTTTATCTGGCAATGGGCGTACTAATCGCATTCCTAGCTTTTGGGTTCCTTAAGGGCATTAAGGACTGGTGGGATAACCGCAGAAAAATTAAAACTTTAGAAGCACATGTCAGAGCTCAGAGCGAAGGCCAGAAGAATCAACAATTACTTGACACCAAAAAATCCTCAAAGGTGGCGCCTGAAATGGTTTCCGTGGAGGCTCGACAACTAAAAATTTCAGGCTCCCTAATAAGAGAATGGCTACGCTTAGCGGTGACAAAGTACAAATCGGTTTTGATTGTCTTAGCAATTTTCTTTGTTGGTTGCTGCCTACTTTTTTATGTTTTTGAGCCATTCTACAACGTTAAAATCAACCCGCTATTCACACTTTTAAGCACACCCGCACTTCTTTTATCAAGTTGGTGGAGCGCTCTGACCCTGAGCGAAACCGGGTTTCTAACTGGATTTCTAACAGACCTACTCGCTGTCCCCGCAATCCTGGGTTTTGACATAAATTTTCCCAGCCTCATAGTTTTCTTCACATTGATGACAGTTATGCAATCATCAGCCTTGAGGGTCATAGGCTGGTTCAAAGTGGGACGAGAATTAAAAGTTAAAGATAGAACAGTCCTATTGTCAGTACTCTACGGGGTAATTTTCGGCGCGGTTGTGGGAAGCGCCATCGTCTATCTACTCTATCAAACCTACGGTTTCGGCAACTCCTACTTTCCGGCACCCACTGCAACAATTACAGGAATATTCTTCCTATCTATACTACAATTTAAGCAGTGGGTTCTCCCCTCTAGCACCATCATCCCAACTCAGGCTCTCACCACCCTCCAAATATATGAGCAACTGTACCAGTATGCTTTCCAACCCTATGTACTTCACTACCGCGAAATATTCTTCGCAGCCGGCCTAATAGTGGGATTAGCCCTAACCAAATTCGACCTATCCCCAATCTCATTCCTCGTAGGAGTACTCATACCCCCAGCCTACAGCTTCTCAATAATGCTCGGCGGAGGACTAAACTACTACGTTTACAGAAAAAACAAAGATAATCTTGAAAAATATCAGGAAAAGGACTCCGAATACCAAGTATCCCTAAGTGGCATCAGCGCCGGAGAAGGCCTGACCTACCTAGTATGGATAATGATCACAACCCTAATTATGCTACTAGGAATTTGATGCATAAAATTGTGAAAAGTTAGACAAGCTCAAAAAACGGGTCTATCATAAAACTCTGATTTAGAGCCATACCTGAACAAGGCGGAAATCAATAAATCAACGTCGCCTAATACATTTCACAGATGGAAGGTGTTTAATCATCTTCTGCATTCTCTACTTTAAGTTCGGGTAGTATTAGTGATATGTCTTTTAAAACTAGGTCGGCTCCTGCTGACTTTAGTTCTTCAACGGTGTGCCCTGAGGATAGAACCCCTATGGCCTTTACGCCAGCGCTTCGCGCAGAAAAAATATCGTAAGGATGGTCACCAACCACGATGGCTTCCTTGGCAGTGACTCCCAGCAGAGAGAGAGTTTTAATTAAATGCTCTGGGTCGGGCTTGGGTTTTGTGGTGTCGTCCCTGGCTACAACTGCGTCGAAAATGGTGTTCAGACCCAAGCGGTTTAGGAGTAAAGAAATAACTGAGTTCTTGTTAAGGGTGAAAACGCCGATTTTGAATCCTTTACTTTTGAGGTTTTGAAGCACTTCTATTGCTCCGGGGATGAGTGAAGTTTTGCTGGCGGCCTCCATTTCATATTTTTCAACTGCTCCGTCAACTTCCTCCAACATTTTTTCAATGATAACTTTCTGGCTGCCTTGTGACTGAATATACGAAACAGCCTTCCCAACCATTTTAAGTATCGGCTGGTCCAGTGAAAGCATGGATTCTGGAATACCATATTTTACGAGGATTCCTATAACCTCTCTACGGGCGGAAATTACGTCAATTTTGAAGTAAACTATTGTGCCGTCCCAATCAAAAATGAACGCCTTCTTTCCATTTAGTAAACTGTTGAGACTACCGTTAATCAATAAGATGACACCTAGGAGAAGCTATTAGAATCCATATTCAGAGTGAACCTAGACATCTTTAAATTTTTGGATTAGCAAACCATTAAAGATACTCTAATCTAGAAGGGAATCAAACGAAAAAGTAAACTACAATTTGTCTCTTAGAAAAGAATCTCCCTTAGAAATCTTCTATTTTCAAGCCCCTTTTATACTCCAACATAGGGAGGCAAAAAGGCGGCTTCATCAACATAAAAAAAGAAAAGTTATCCTCTCACATTCATTCTTCTTTGAATTTGTTTAGAATTTGATAAAGTCGATCGTATCCTACAGCTCCTAAAACCCGCTCCACAGGCTTACCGTCCTTAAAAATGATGAATGTAGGAACCGCAGTGATCCCAAAACTTCTAGCTATTTCGGGTTCTTCATCAACATCAATCTTGCCAAATACCACTTTGCCGGCAAAATCTCTGGCCAACCGCTCAAAAATGGGCGCCATCATACGGCAGGGGCCACACCACTGAGCTGAGTAGTCAATTATTACTGGAACCTTCGAGTTTTTTATGCTATCCGCGAATTTTTCTGAGTCCATATGTATTACTCCCACTGGGATTTGGGGTTTGGACTGCTGTCCCATAAGCTCCTTGAGCTTTTTCTCACGTATCATTTTCAGTTCAGGGTCATCTTCCAAAGCTTTTCCTCCAATAAACAGCGCTTTAAAAAGCTGCATTCTTTATAAAAGTGTTAATGATTTTAAATATTTCTCGTGGACTTTACTACGGCAAGCCCCCAAAATTTGCAATCCTTCTGGGAAAGGTGGGAATGTTACTTTATATCGCTTTTTTCACAGGCTTGATGCATGTTTCTAGTTTAGTTTATAGATGTAATTTGTGTTTTTTCTATTTTGCTTGGTGTTATTTAGTCTTTTTCCATCCTTCTTCTAGGAAGTATACCATCTTTTCGTACCACTGGTCTAATGCTGCTCTCACCATTTTTTTAACTTCTGAAGAGGGAGCTGCTTCGTATTCGTAGTAGTAGCCTCCCCTAGGTATGCTTCTCGTTCTTCTGGTTGCCAGGCCTTTGCTTATTAAGTTCGTTAAGGACCTCTGGATGGTGCTTCTATTTCTCTGTAGTTTATCGGCAATTTCTTGCACCTGCATGGGTCGTTCCAGAAGAGCAAAGTAGGTTTTTACCTCTAATTCTCTGATTCCCAATGCGCACTTTATTATGTCTGTGGCTTCCAGTTTGCCTGCCGCTATTTGTGCTCTCATCTCTTCCATAAACTTGCCACCGTTTATGTTGGAATTTGGTTCTTTAATAAATGTTGTGCATATAATGGAACGACCATGAACACTCGTACACCATCAGCACAACTGCAACTAAAACTGGATTAATCACAGGTATGCGGCAAGAATTGTTTATGGTAACCTTGGATTCCACATTGCCCTACTTACATAATTATTCTTTTCTCGACTCCCCTCATAATGGCTGAAATTTTCTAAATTAGATGGGGATTTCTTGAAAACTTAATGTATGAAAGCTGTTGTTTTCAAAGAGGATACGGGAATTCCCTCTAAAAACTAAAGGGCCTTTTCCCTTCTTTTTGGGACTCGAATAGGTATTGAGAAGAATTCTCAAAAATTGGCTTCTTTTGGAGAAGTGATGCTACGTACCAGCTTTTTTGTTTAATATATGAAAATTCGTAATTATGGATTCGGGTATAACATCTGGTAATACCTTGTAGAGAGGAGGGAGCATTCCCTTTTTTGGAGTGGGTTAATCTGTTTTTATGTACTTTTTGAGTTCCTTATCAGGAAGGCCTAGAGCGTAGAGTATGCTTAGAAGATTCTTTTGCGCGATGACGCCGTCAGCTACTTGTTTGAGGACTTTTTTTGCGTTAAATGCGATTCCCAGTCCCGCATTTCTTAACATAAACTGATCGTTGCTTCCGTCTCCAACAGCTACTATTTCGTCCTTTGATATTTCTTCTATTTCAGATATCCAGTTTATTATTTCTGCCTTCTTTTTACCGTCGATGATGGGCTCTTCCACTTCTCCGGTTAGGACTCCGTTCTTGATGATTAATTTGTTGCCGAAGGCATAATCAAGACCCAGTTTTTCTTTCAATCTGTCGGTGAAATAGGTGAATCCGCCACTGATGAGCGCAATTTTGTAACCCATGGATTTTAGGGATCTTATTAACTCCTCGGCACCCGGTGTCAAATGCATATTATTCGCTATTTCTTCCAGATATTTTACTTCTAGTCCCGCTAAGAGTTTGACACGTTTGCGTAAGGCTTCTACAAAATCTATTTCTCCATTCATAGCCTGCTGGGTTATCTCTCTAACCTGTTCCCCCACTCCAGCAATTTTGGCTATTTCATCAATGGTCTCTTCATCCACCAATGTGGAATCCATATCGAATACTATGAGCTTTTTAGATTTCTGGTAAACATTTTCTCTCTGGATAATGGAACTTACCCCCAGAGTTTCGCACAGATTTTGAAGCTCCACCCTAACCTTCTCTAGGGGAAATTTCAGATCGCTAAGGTCTACTAACATCTCCATGGCGATCATTTCGCCCCTAGCAATCATACGAATCTTCTCAATGTTAATATTGTAGTTCCCTAGCAGAGTGGAAACTTTTGCGACGATGCCTGGCCTGTCTTTTCCTAGAATGGTGATGAGAGCCAGTTCCTTTTCCGACTTTCTTCTTCCTTCTATGTAGGGCTCCATGCTCACCTGCAAACCGATTTCCTCACCTTTCTTCACCAAGCGTCTTTTTAGTTCTTCGCTGGAAATAGTTGATGAACTAATGTCCACAATCATAAACATTGCAAATAAGCCTCTAAGCACAGTTTCCTCAACATCAACAATGTTGGCGTCCACACCTGCAATAACGTTAGTTAATTCAGAGACTAAACCGGGTCTATCCCGCCCTATGGCAGTAACGGTGACTAATTTTGTGGGGCTGAACAATTTTTTATCCTCCAAATATTATATGAGAGAATTAAAAATAATAAACCTAGGGATGCTAGTATTATCTAACAGCAAAAGAAGTAACGCATAAAAAGATTTCTAAAAATTTGCTGTGTTGTACAATTTTCATTTTTTCAATTTCTTTATATATTCTAATGAATTTTTTATAATTTTACATTGTTAATTTGAAAAATTTTCAACAACCTAATAAACCTACTTAAAAAAGTAAAATTATGCAACACAGCATAAAAATTCTCAAGGCGCAATGTAATATGTATGTTTTTTGTGTGGGGGTATGTAATTTTTGTTGTGGTCTCTGTTTGGGGGGAGGTTTCCCAGGCCTCCTTTTCCAGGTTCCAGCCCTAAAATGTTTTTTGGGGGAGCATTTTTACATACCCCGCAAAGTTAAAAATACATACTTGCTACTTTACACCAATTCTCAAGCTCCCAGAAGAATTTGATCTTTTCAATACTTGTGGCGGTAATCCTCTTAATTGGGGAGACCTAGATTTTTGGTAGATTACTCTAGCTTTAATTAGTTCTGCGATGTTGAATAAAAAATTGCAGTCGCTGGTTGTGCGGCAATCTATTCGGTGGGTTGTATGCAACTTTTTTGGGATAGCTTATCATGGTATATAACTGTTTTTTTACAGTGTGATTATTTTTTTAAACGTAATTTATCTTTTTGTTTATGTTTTTCTCATTTTTATGAGAAAAATTTTATTGTTGAATAATTTTTAGGTAGTAACACATATATAGGTTTGACCATATTGAATGATAAAATTGTATAATTACATTTTTGGAGGCGGTAAAAATAGGGGTGAGCAACACTACGATGGAGGCCCTAAAAAATTTCGGCCTATCCGAGTATGAGTCTAGGGCTTATATTGCCCTAGTGTCTCTAGGTGTTGCCACTGCGAAGAAGGTGTGTGAAGTAGCCAATATACCGCATCCCAGAGCCTACGACACCCTTGCAGCTCTGGAAGAGAAGGGACTGGTTGAGGTCCAGCATTGTAGACCAAAACTCTATAAAGCTGTACCGCCGCGAACTGCCTTTAGAAGACTGGAAAAGGCTCTTGCTAGAGACAAGGAAATCGCCATAGGAGAGCTAAGCGATGTCTACGGAGTGCAAAAGTCAAAACAGGAATTGTGGACCATGCACGGAAAGCAAAACGTCATCAACAAAATAGAAGAGATGCTGATGGGCGCGGAAAAATATGCTATGCTTTCCTTCCCCAAAGACCTACTATTAGAGATAGAAAAGACACTCAAGTCCGTAGCTGAAAGGGGCATAGAGCTCAAGATTTGGTCCTGTACTGAGGATGGTTCAAAAATTGTTCTCCCCTTCAGTGGAAATATTGAAATGGCTACAGACAACCAAGTTTATGCAAATCTTCTTGTTGTTGATGGAAACGAGGCTCTACTTTCCTCCGGCTGCGTTGAAGGTTACAGAGGACCATGGATTGGGATATGGACAAATGAGCCCAGCTTCGTCAAATTAATTAGCATGTTCTTTAAAAAACTCTGGAAAGAGAAAAAACTCGAAGAAGAAACAGAGCTCCTGGTAAGCAATCTTATGCGCCTAAAGCACACCTGATTAAAGCGTTAAAAATTCTTCTCGTCCTCTTTTTTGAACCGAAAATTTTTTAAATATTAAATCAGCAAAAAGGCTCAATACGCATGTCGGAGAGCTTTAAATTGTTATCTGCAAGTTAAATTCCGGTCTGCTGACGATTAAGTTTTTATTTTTCCTCTCCCTTATCTATCATAATTTGTTCCAAGAAAGGAGAGAAATGTTCTTGATTGATGAGCAAATTTTGGGAGTCGCCAAATTAATAAAGAATTCCAAAAGAGTGGTTGTTCTAACTGGCGCAGGTATATCCGTTGAATCCGGAATACCTGATTTTCGGGGCCCCGACGGTCTCTGGAAAAGGTTTGATCCCAACAAGGTGGGCACTATTACCTCTTTTCTCGCAAATCCCGAAGACTGGTGGAAGATGGCCCAAGAAATAGCTCCAGTGCTTTTCAACGCTAAACCCAACCCTGGGCACTATGCTCTAGCCGAAATGGAAAAAATGGGCAAGGTAGAAGCAATAATAACACAAAACATTGATGGCCTACACCAAAAAGCAGGTAGCAAAAACGTAATAGAAGTACACGGCAATGTTCGAAGCGCATCCTGCATACAGTGCAAAAAGAAGTACGGAATAGAGTACGTAATTTCAGAAGTAGGAAAAGGAAACTTTATCCCAAGATGCACAGACTGCAATGGAGTGGTAAAAGTTGACGTGGTAATGTTTGGAGAAATGCTACCTGAGGAAGCAATATCCGAAGCCTACAGGCTAGCACAAGAATGCGATCTACTCATAGTTGTAGGTTCCTCCCTAGTTGTTTACCCAGTAGCAGCCCTACCAGGAATGGCGATTAACAGGGGAGCAAAAACTGTAATCATAAATGAGGAAAAAACCGGTTATACAAGATACGCTGACTACCACATTTACGGCAAAGCAGGAGAAATCCTGCCCAAAATAGTTGAAACTCTCAAAAAAATTTGACGCCAGAACCAAAGGCTTCCAAAAACGGAAATTTACAAGATTCAATTTTTGTGTGCGCCAAAAGAAATAGACAATGCCAATGATAAATAAGAAAAAAAATAAGAGTAAATAAACAAAAATCAGCCAGTATATTATTCATAAAGCATAAGTGACCTGGAATGACCCCGAAGGTGTGGGGAGCATAACTGCGAGATGCAACTAAACAAATTCAATCTTAATAGATACAAAAAGGAGAAAATTCCAACATCAGGATCTAAGCGCAGTAAAACTTAATAGTTAAAAATTGTTGGCGAGAAAGCCCCCACGAATCTATGTTGCGGGGAGTTTCAAACATACACTAGATAAAAACACAAATTCCCCTATAATAAACGCAACTAGCGTCTTATGTTTTTTAGATAAGCTTAATAATTACCAGTGACTCAAATAAGAACAAAAGAAGGGTAAAAGTTGGGAGTGAAAACATGGTTTCGTTTCTTGAGATAATCATATATTTAGTACCCATAGCAGTGGGAACATTGATGGCGGTTATTGGTGATAGGCTAAAACTATACAAGGTACCTGAATCAAAAGTAAAAATTAAAAAAGATGCTCCAGTAACTAAAGTCAAAGGTGTAGATGAAGAAACAGCCAAAACTCTCCAGAAATACAAAATCAGCACTGTAGGAGACCTGGTAAAGGTTGACAAGAAAAAATTAGCTAAAGCCAAAGGAGTGGACAAGAAAGCAGTCAAAAAACTGGTAAAATTCGCCCTAAAACAAATGATGGAGGACTAAAAAATGCAAAAATACACACACGTAGTGGTGGGCGCAACAGCAGGCGCCATAGTGGCAGTTCTTATGGGATGGAGTGGTGGACTAGCGGCTCAGTTCAACGCTGCCGCATTACAGCTAGTTAAGTGGGGCTCATTAAATACTGTAATAAGTGCAACAAACCAGCAGTTACCCCCAATACTTGCGGGGGCCGCTTTTGGAATTCTACCCGATCTCGACCAACTACTAAAAGGCCAACGTATAGGACATAGAAGTGGTTTGTTCCACAGTGTGCTGACAATGATATGGTTGCCCTTACTCATAGGGATATTTGCACCAACAATGTTTGCACTATCGGCCGCGGGTATATTCAGCCACTGGTTTATCGACTCCTTTAATCCCTCAGGTGTTCGGACTTTCCCCTATGTTCTTCCTCGCAAAGATGAATCTCTAAAGGACTTTATTTGGAAGTATCGGAGGGATTTACGTATAGCCACCATTCATTACGACAACCATTGGCTTAATCTTGCAATGTGTGGAGCATGCTTTGTAATCATCTGGTTGCTCTCAGGTCAGATGCCGGCTTGGAATATACTAGCTCTGCCCTTCTAGAAATCTTCTTTTAAAACCTCTTTTCTTTTTTTGAGTACTTTTCGCTCTTAGCCCACGGCATAGAAATCCTTTCCACACTTATTAAGAAACCTTAACCATTGAATGTTATAAAAGTTTCAAATGGAAGGCAAGTTGGTTTCTTAATTTTTCCTTCAGGAAGAACACTCTTTTTTTAAGGGAAAAAGGGTGAGGATTAAGGAGTTCAGAAATAGGATGAGAGAATACAGTCAGTCGAACTCATCTTCCAAAAAGTTTTGCACCAAAAACTTTTTCGGCTGTTTTATGCTTCTCTTTTGCCTTTTATTCGTACTATTCCGCGGGTTTCCAATGCGCGTAGGGTTTCGTATACCCATTGCCAGGTTACGTCGAAACCAGCGTTGTTGAGTCCCTCTTGCAATTCTTCTACTGTTAGGTCTTGGTCTAGGTTTCTGAGCATTAGGCGTGATGCTCTGCTCCATACCCCGGACTTGTTTAGCACGTTTTCGGGCGTTAATGGTGGGATGAGCTCATATATTAATGATTTTTGGTAGGCTTCAAATTCTTTTTCAGTTAATTCTGCCTCAACCTCTCTGGCTTCTACAACTTCTTCAACGGCTTCTTTTTCAACTCTTTTTTCCATGGGAGCTTCCATTACTGCCGCCGGTGCGGGTTTTTCTATTTTGACTTTTGGTATTTTCACTGGTGGGGCGATTGTTACGGTCTGTGCGAATTCGTCGAATTTACTCCCGTATCTTTTGATGAGGCCTGATAGCATGACTAGGGTTAAGCCCCGGGATAGGGTCAACCGTG
>JAHAWU010000007.1:38247-49212 GCA_018383815.1 Candidatus Jordarchaeia archaeon
TTCGTTTTCCGCTGCCAGTGTAATGTTTGACCCCACGGTTAGACCTGGGAAGCTTGGTTTAAACAACATGAGCTTCTGCTCAACTTCTTTGGGTAAATCTGAGTAGAGAACTTCGCCTTTCATTGTAAGTAAAGCTAACCCCCTATCAGTTATTGCTCCAAATGAGCGTAATTCACCCTTCAATTTATCCAGGAAATCCGCATTTCCAGACATCTTATTTTAACGCCTCTAAAATTTATGATAAATACAAATTCTAAATTTTATCCCTATATAAACTTAAATTATTTTACCTTATTAATTAAGAGTTCTCCATTAAATAGTTTTTTAATGATGCACTATAGACTTGTTCAATTCTACACCCTATTCTACACCCTATTTTCTAGACTCTATATAATTTGAAAAGAAGACCTGTAAACGCTTCTTTTGGAGGCCAAATCGAACGAATCTACATCTCAGTATCACCGAATAAGGATGTGACTCATGAGAAAACTTGCGTATATCGGCTTCTTCGCCTCATCCCCACTGGAGGGGCTTTCCCCCGAAGTTAAAAGAGTTTTTCCACTTTTTTCCGGGCGGTTTCTCCTCTTCCCAGTGCTTCGTGTGCACGCGCTAGGTGGCCGGCGGCGAGTGCGGCAATGAGGGATACCTCTCCGGCGAGTGCTGCAGAGCAGGCAATTTCGGCAAATTTTTTGGCGAGGGTTCCTGGAGGTTTTCCCTTTATGAATCCTCCGCCACAGTCCATTATGGAGAGTGCTTCTTGCATCTGGCTTAGCCACATTCCCCCTCCTATAGTTCCGCAGATCATTGAGGGAAGTGTTAGGGATACGTACAAGTCGCCGTTATTGATTTCTTCGGCTGTGACTATTCCCATGCTTGATTCTCCTATGTGGGCAGCGTCCTGCCCGGTGGCGATCCATATAGCGGCGATGATGTTTGCTACGTGGGAATTAAACCCGTAGGAGGCTGCTTGACCGCTACCCACGTATATTTTGCGGTAAACTACCTCAACCATTTTTTGGGCAGTGGTTTTTAGGGTTTCTTTTATATATTCCCTTTTTAGGATGGCTTCGGATTGGACGGTTTTTCCTCTTCCTAGAATAAAGTTTAGGGCTGTTGGCTTTTTGTCGACACACATGTTTCCGCTGAGTGCTATGGTTTCTGCCCAGGGGAGATTTTCTTGAATAAAGTTGCAAACTGCTTCGGATGCGCTGGTTACCATATTCATTCCCATGGCGTCGGCGGTGTCTGCCAGCAGTCTGAGGAAAACGTTTCTCCCAATTATCCAGGGCTGGAAATCCAGAAGTTTTAGGAAGGGATCTTGGCCTTTAAAAACCTCGCATATTTTTTCGAAATTGTCTTTCACCCAATTTACAAGTTTAACTGCGTGCTCAGTGTCTGGAACCAGGATACATGGTGCCCTGGTAATGGCGCTTTTTAGTACCCGCGCCTTTGCTCCGCCGCTTGCTGTTATGATACTGCATCCCCTATTGACGCTTGCCACCAGAGCCCCCTCAGTTGTGGCCAAGGGTATTAGGTATTCGCCGTCTGCTACTTCTCCCTTCACTTTTAGGGGGCCAGCGATTCCTAGGGGTATTTGTTGAACGCCTATGGGGGCCTCAATGTTTCTTGATGCTGTCTGCTTCATATCTATGGAGTAGGATCCGATATGTTTGAGTTCTTTTCCAATTATTTTCTCTATAGCTTTTCTCCTAATGGTTGTTGCGGTTTCTATATCGGTGTACTTTTCGACTTGGTAGAATTTGATTTCTCCCTTGACCACTTTTTCAATCAATTCTTCCTGATTAATTTTTACTTGAGCCATTCTTCTACTCACTTCCTTCTTCTCTTTTTTCTATTTCCACTATTCCTTTTTCGCTATCCACGATTACTCTATCACCATTTTTTATCACGGTGAGGGGATCCTTTTCTAGTCTATGTACGAGGGGAATTTCTCCAATAACTGCTCCCACAAGTGTTACGGTGTCGGATTCCCTTTGGATAATCGCTTTAGGAGCTAAACCCCTATTTACGAGATTAATCAGCACGTATGATCCCACGGTTGACCCTATCCCGGTGCTGAACACTAGTATCTTTCCCTTAATGCTTTTTCCCTCCAGTTCATGTCCTTTTTGAATAACCTTCCCAGTGTTTGGGTCTATGAATCCAAGGAAGGATATAGGCATCTGGGTCACTAGTGCCTCTCCCTCTGCTCTGGGATTTTTTAACCCTCTCAGCCCCTCCCCTTTTAGTACCACCCTCATTATACTTTGCCTCCCATAGCTATTTTTAAGCAGTCTTCGAGGGGCAATAACGCGGATTCGATTTTACTCATTGTTGGAAGGTAATGGGCAGCTTTAATGGAATCAGTTAGAGCTAAGTCGAATCTGGGTAAGGGGCACACCACGGGACAAGTGTCGCAGAAAATTTTGCCCCCCATCCTTTCTATTTTTTGAGTGTACCCCATAGATTCCGCCATCAACCTAACGGGTCTGGAAGTGAAAATCCAAAGCTTAGTTTGGTTTGACACTGGGGACACAAGCATTTCGGAAATCTTTTTGAGGATACTTATTGAGGTATGGGGGCACCCAACCATAACGATGTCTGGTTGTGATGAGGGAGCAAAATCTTCTCTAAGCTTCTTCAACTTTTTCCGGTCAAATATCACTTTTTCCAAGTGGTCCTTCTCGAATTTTCTTTCTTCATAATTGCGAATGTGGAATAGTGGTACAGAGCCCGATGCCGCCATAGCTGCTGAGAGCTGTTTGGCCTGCTGCAAGTCTATACTTGGAACCTTATGTAAAATTGGAATTTTTGAGCCGAAGCTCTCCCCAATGCTATATCCCAACAAGCCATAATCCGTGAGATTGGTAAGTTCTGCCTCCACTTCCACAAGTACTTCAGGCACTCTGTTCTCTGGTAAGTGTATCCCATACTCTGGTGTTTTCCCAACTATTGCTGAGGCTAGAGCGGAAAGCCCGCTTTCTCTATTTGTGTAGGCTCCAAAAAAGGAGTTCATGAAGGTTACTGCTGAGGACTCTGAAAACGATATGTGGTTGCCAGGCTTTGCAACATTACCCAATTCGTAGGGTATGCAGCTGCATAAGTCAAGGATGCCCATGGATTTGTAAATTTTTATTATTTCGCTCTGTTTTTGGGCGAAATCTTCTGTTACTCCCATCTCTCTCCATCTGTCTAGGTCCATTCCACTCGGGTTGAGGGTGGAAGCCACCAAAGTTTTAGTTTCACCCTTTACGAATTTCTCCAGAACCTCAACTAACGCGTCTCCACCAGTTTTATATGAAACCCCCGATATGTGGGCGGACTCGATTTTTATTAGTTTTTCTGCTTTGAAGAAATCCCCCAGAGCGCAAAGTATCTTCATGGCAAGCCTTTGCGCCTCGCCGTACTCTCCTTGAAGGATTTTCTCCTCTTCCCTACTGAGATACATAATCCTCAACCCTTATGGTCTCTTCTCCCATAATCTTTACGGGAATAAAGTGAGATCTATCCTTATCAAATGGTATTGTGGCGTCGACACCCACCTTGGTTGTTTCTCGGGTCACTTGGTTTGCCGAAGGATCAAGCGATGAACCTTTATCCTTTCTTAAAACGAGATTCTTTGATGCTTGGAATCTAGTGGCAATGGCGTACTCAACGGAGTTCAAATCGTAAATGTCTATGTCCTCATCCACCACAACTACATGCTTCATAGATTTATGAGCTCTAAATGCTGCTTCTATCGCGTTCATTCCATCTTCAGGCTTCCTTTTGCAGATTTGCACTATCCCGTGAAGCCAGGAGCATCCTCCAGGAGTTATCAACACATTTTTGCACTCACAAACCTTCTTCACTTCATTGTAAATAGCAGGTTCCCTCGGCAAACCCATAAGAAGCTTGTGGTCAAGTCCCCCCGGGAGCAAAGCCTGATATATGGGATTCCTAGCGTGGGTAAAATGCCTGATTTCAATTACTGGTTGCTTCCTAACAATGTCATAGGTACCAGTTAAATCCAGAAAGGGGCCCTCATCCACTAACTCATTGATTATTCTTCCCTCCAACACTATCTCAGAATTTTCTGGCACCTCTAAATCCACTTTTCTACACTTAGCCAGCTTTAGTTCTTTTAAGCTGTTGGCGATTTCCAACTCGTCAACAGTTATGTCTAGAGATGTGGCTGCCGCTAGCAACAATGAGGGGTGATTGCCAATACAAATTGCAACATCCATCTCTCCACCAGCTCTCTTTAAATAAACATCTGCGTCTCTCTCCTCCACGAGCCTCACAGCAAACCTCTTATCATCTAACTTCATAAGTCTATGAATAGACGCGTTTCTCCCAAACTCCGGGTCGCGAAGTATGAGCACCCCCGAGGTAACGTAGGGGCCTCCATCTGCTACAGTGTGTGTAAGAATGGGTAATTTGTTCAGATTAACCGGCTCAGTTACTTCTTGGCACCGTCCACTCTTAACTATTTCTGGTTCACTTCTTTTTTCAAAAGCTTCAGCTAACCGTAATAATAACTCTTCCCTTCTCGCCTTTAGAGAAAGGGCTAAGAGGTCTCTGCTGGAACAAATATTTCCCGCTATCCTGTAAGATGTACCCTCCACCAAGTTAAATAGAACCGGCCTTCCATCCAGCTTTTTCAAAAGTGCGGGAATTTTAGTTAGGGGCACACTTTTGTTAATCTCAACTACCAAGTTACGAGACTTGAGCTCCTCGAGAAACCCTCTCAAAAACGACAGGCTCCTTACCACTTGTTACCAGTTATAAAAAGTAGTGTGACATTTAATCTTTTTGATTTCAACGCACACAAAAAACAACCAATTAAAGTAGAGATACTCTCTTAGACTGCTAGTTTAGTTTCTTCTCAGCCTTTTTTAGCAATGGACGGAATTTGTATGCATAATAAATTATTCCATCCTTCCCATCTTCATTTATCTTTCTAATAACGGCCTCCACATCCATTCCAATGTCTATGTTGTCAGGCCTACAGTCTGTAAGCTGGGTGGTAAGATGCGTCCCATCCTCCAATTGCACCAAGGCAATAATGTAGGGCTTAAATATTTCAAAATTAGCCGGCGCAGTATACATGACTGTGTATGTTACAATTTTTCCCCTCTTGGGCAAATTAACTTTCACCATCTCCTCTGACCCGCAGCAGGGGCAGATATCCCTGGGTGGAAAGCAAACCTTTCCGCACTGGACGCACTTTTTACCCTCTAACCTGTAACGTTGGGGGAGTTCTCTCCAAAACTTTGAAACCTGCATTTTTCGATCCCTGCCTAAACCCTGAGAATGTGTACGTAGGATGAAGCGCCAAAACCACTTATATTATTTGTAAGCCCTATTTCAGCGCCCGGAACCTGTCTGGCTCCCGCCTCTCCACGAAGCTGCAGTACAATCTCAGCCATTTGGTAAACCCCTGTGGCTCCAATTGGGTGCCCCCTCGCCTTTAATCCTCCAGAGGGATTCACAGGCAAAGTTCCATCTAAAGCAATTAGCCCCTCATCAACTAGTTGGCCCGCGGCACCTTTTTCCACAAAGCCCAAATCCTCAATCGACAAAAACGCAGTTATTGAGAAGGCATCATGTAACTCTACCACATCCACTTCGTCCGGTGTAATCCCCGCCATCCTATAAGCTTCTCTCGCCGCATCCCGGGTAGCCTTGAGGGAGAGGAAGTCTTCCCTAGTGTGGAATATGAAGTTATCCATACCATGCCCTGCGCCTATAATCTCCACGGGTTTAGAAGTAAAGTCTTTCGCATACTCCTTAGGACACAGAACTAGGGCCGCCGCCCCGTCGCCCAGGGGCGCACAATCCATAAGGTGTATTGGATCCGCCACCGGATTTGAGTTCATTGCCTTGTCCAGCGAGGTTTTAAATGGAAACTGAGCATAGGGGTTTTTTGAGGCGTTATCATGCATCTGCACCGAGAATTTTGCGAAGGGCTCCCTGTCCACATTAAATGTGTTCATGTAAAGCCTCATTACCATAGCATTGATTCCCACCAAGGAGAGACCAAGAAAAGCCTCATATTCCTGATCAGTAACTGTTGAAATAATCGAGGTAGCATCGTTAGCAGTAGTGTCCATCATTTTTTCTACTCCCCCCACAATCACAAAGTCGTGGACTCCCGAAGCTACAGCCTTGTATCCATTGTAAATGGCTGCAGCACCAGAACCACAGCCCTCCTCAATCCTTGTTGCTGGAATACCATTTAAACCCGCAAAATCCGATAGTAGGGCAGCGATGTTCTCTTGGTTATTGAACTGTCCTGCAGACATGTTACCAACATAGAGCGCTTCAATCTTGGGACTCCCCGCATCTTCAAGAGCTCCTCTAACTGCTCTTGAAAATAGGGAACGTAAAGATTCACTGAATAGATGACCAACTTTAGTTAGTCCAACTCCTATCACTGCGACTTGTCTCATACCTATTTACCCTCCATTAATTATCTTTTTGTTTCTAATCCGATTATCATTTTTCGCCACTTAGCGTAACAAGCATAACCTACATATTCCTTCCTTTCTATGTAATCTTGGACAGTGGGGGCTAATTCCCGTTTATTTTCAATGGCATCCAGGGCTATGATGTGGAATGCGTCGCTTCCCGCCCCAGAGCCATATGAAACCACGAATATGTTGTCTCCCGGCTTGGCAGTCTCCAAAACTGCTGATAAACCTAGGGGAATGCAACCCGAATACGTGTTGCCTATTCTACTTACCAGCATTCCTACTCTTATCTGCTCCGATGTGAAACCTAATTCCCTTGCCGCTTTTTCTGGAAATTTTCCGTTGGGTTGGTGAAATATGGCATACTGAAAATCTTTGGGCTTCATTCCTAAATCTTGCATTAATTGTTCTCCTGCATTTATTATATGGTGGAAGTATGATTGTCCTGTAAATACACCTCCATGTTTGGGGTAGGGCTGTTCAGAACGCCGCCAAAAATCAGGCGTATCTGTGACGTAGGAAGTTGAGGCATTAATAGCGGCAGCGGCGTTACTGTCTAGTTTGCCTATGATGAAGGCTGCTCCTCCTGCTGCGGCGGCGTATTCTAAATCGTCGCCGGGGGCGCTTTGGGCTACATCTGCGCCTATGGCCATGCCGTACTTTATCATGCCTGAGGAGACTAACCCCATGCAGAACTGTATGCCTTCGGTGCCTGCCTTGCAAGCGAACTCTAAATCCGCCGCCAATATATTGGGTGTTGCCCCTATAACTTCGGCCACCGTACAACCAGTAGGTTTGACAGCGTAAGGCGGGGATTCGGAACCTGAGAGTACAGCCCCAATTTCCCTGGGCTCTATTTGTGCTCTTTTTATGGCATTTTGAGCTGCTTCTATGGCAATTGTGATTGTATCCTCGTCGGGACCTGCCACTGCCTTCTCTTCTATTCCCAGTCCTTCAGTGTACCTCTCGGTCTGAGCACCCCATACCTGTGCAATGGTGTTTACTTTGATTCTGTACTGGGGTATATATGCTCCCCAGCCGATTATACCTACTGGTTGGCTTGGTTTCATCAATTTAATTACCTTCAAGATAAAAGGTGTTAGAGGTATTAGGAATTAATATGCAGTTAGCGATTCAAGGCTACTTATAGTGTATTTAAATATTGTGTATCGTCTCAATATTGAATCGACAATTTTAGCATTTTTCCCCTGATAATAAGAATTTGTGATACGAAACTTGCAATGTGCAAATTTGACTAAAAAATATATAAATTACCCGATTTCAAAATCATTATTTAACACAAAAATGTTAAAAAATAGGTTCTTCCTCTTGAAAACAATAAGCTTAAAATTCCAGCAGGTTTTAAATAGGCTAATCCTAATCTTTTCCCAATTCGGGTTAAAATACGTAGTAATAAAAGGAATGGGTGTATTCTTGTAATTTTGACGAACTACTCCGAAAATTCATAAGAAAAGATTAAATGTTTTAAATCTTAGAATCTCGAGAAACATATAGACCGAATCGATACTACTTGGGTTCAAGGAGAGATAAGATTGCAATTCGGCCAAGTTGTAGAGGATCTCTCGAAAAAAGTCAATCAGGTTCTTGTTTCCTTTCTGGATCGTAAAATTGCACTGGCGCCTTTCCCTTATCACCGAACATACTATTCAAATATTAAAGAGTTTATTATGAGGGGAGGAAAAAGACTTAGGCCAATTTCCCTCATCCAAGCCTACAGGGGGGTAGCGGATTCCAGCGAGAAAATATTCCTCCCCTCCCTCTCCGTCGAACTCCTTCATAATGCAACACTAATCCACGATGACATCATAGATCACGATGAGCTCCGAAGAAGCGGCCCCACATTCCACGTAACTTATAGAGAGTGGTACAAGAAGGAATTTATGTCAAGTACTAAAGCTGAAGACTTTGGAAACACCATGGCTATTCTGGGTGGAAATACCACCTATAATTTGGGCATAGAGGCTCTCCTGTCCTCCAAGTTTCCCCATAATCTGATCTGTGAGGCTATCCGCCTCTACCAACAAGTATTCCAGGAACTAATTGACGGGGTCATGTACGAGAGCGTGATTCAAAGAAAAGACAGTGTAACACTTGACGAATATTTGCAAATGGTGAAAATGAAAACCTCTTCCCTACTGGAAAAATCTATACAAATCGGAGCAGTGTTGGGGGAAGCAAAGGCGAGCCAAATCAAAATGCTCAGAGAATACGCGGTGCTGGTGGGGCAATCCTTCCAGATTCAGGATGACATACTGGGAACATTCGGAGTAGAGTCAGACACGGGAAAACCAACAGATGGAGACATCAAAGAAGGTAAAAAAACCGTATTAGTGGTTCATGCATTAAACAATGCCTCTACTAATGACCTAAACATTCTCAAGAAGGTACTGGGCAATTCAGATGCAAAACCAAATGATGTGGAAAGAGTTAGGAAGATATTTCAAGAAACTGGGGCCCTTGAAAAATCCAAAAAACTAGCGTTAGAGCTGAAGGAAGAAGCCAAAAGAAGGCTACTTAAAATTAAACCCCCATTAAAGAAAGAATCACAAGAATTTTTCCTAAATCTGGCAGACTTCGTTGCAAGCAGGATTTACTAGAGAGAAGCTCAAAATTACTTCTGTCTTACCATTAAAAATAGATTTTTTATCGTCTGTTGCCCGTATCAGCATGGTGAATTGGGTAGTGTAGTCTGCTTTTTGGATTCAAATTTCTGTTTTGAGGGGCTTGATTTCCTGAGCTTTGGCTATCAGGTTAGGCAGTATTATGTTCTGGTATACTTTTGCGTATCCCTCTTCTTCGCTGACCACTGCTACTGGGACTTCTGTGGCGTTTAAGGGCGCAAGTAGTGTTTCTTGTTGATCTCTTATGCAACCGTAGAGTTTTCCCCGAGTATTCTTCCATACCCTGATTTTCCTTTTTGAAAGCTTTTCTACCTCTTTTGTTTCCTCCTCGCTAAAGTCTGTTACCAAATGTATAATTACCGATTCCTCTTTCTTCAATAGTTCTCCGATTGGAATATCTTGAAGGTTGGGGACAATTATTGTTATTGATTTAGTAGCCCTTCTAACCATATCCATTATGTGTGTGATTATTGACTCCTTTGTAGCTAGGTGCCAGGTTTTTTGGATTTCGTTCAGCTTCGATTTTTCTAACTCCTCCCAAGCTGATTTGAGGAGTTCCGCGGTTTTTCCAGAGTCATTTTCTGTTTTCTCAAATAGAGTGGTAACAGCCGAAGATGTTTCATTTATGTATGTGGCGATGGAATTTTCCGTTTTTTCGAGGTTAGAGCTAAGGTAACCCTGTATATTGTCTATTAAAAGTCTAACATCGCCTTCATGTTTGTTTAGGGTTTCGCCCAGTTTGCTCTGCATCTGATTTACGCTTTGAATCAGCGTTCCAGAATGGTTACTTAATGTTTCCACTGTTTTTTCTTTGGCTTCGCTAATTGTTTTGTTGTAATCCTCTAGGTGTCCCCTTATCAATTGTGATGTTTGCTCCTTAAAGCTGGAAACTGCTCTTCTTAGCTCTTCAAGGTAACTGTTTAAGGATTCCACCAAAGAGGATTTAATGCGTTCTTTTTGTTCTTCAAATTCTTGAGTGTGCTCTTTTATAATGTTTGTTAATGATTCCCTGGTGACTTTGAGTGTTTCCTCCACCCTCTTAGAACTATTTGTAAAGGTTTCTTTTGTTTCCTCTTTTAATGAATTTGCAAACTCGGTGTTTTCCTGCACAATTTTTTTAATTTTTTCTTCCATACCGCTTTTAGTGGCTTCTATGAGGCTCTCCAGTTTTTTCTCCTGCTTTTCCATTAGAGATACGATTCCTTCATTTAGGTCTCGCACTATTGTTTGAAAACTTTCAAGTTCCAATCGCACATTTTCAAACATGTTTTTTACACTTTTATCTTTTGAATCTTTAATTATTCCAATTAATTCTGAAACATGTTCAAGCAGTGTTTCCCGGCTCTTACTTATTGTTTCTTTGGTTTCAACAAGTTGCATATTCAAAGTGTTGGCAGCCTCACTGAATAGAATTAAACCTATATTCTCCAGCGCTTTCCTATCTTCTTCAATTTTTTCCTGCACACTTTTAGCTAATTTCTCATTTTCCACCCTCTTTTCCTCTAATCTTTTGCTAATCGAAGAAGAAAAGCTACTTTTTAACTTGTTAATTTCCTCCTCTAAATACCCTAAATTACTTTTAATCTTCTGCTCACTAATACTTTTCAGACCATCCACCGACTTTTGATTCTCCTCCAACAACGAAGAAATCCTGTCCTCTAATTCATTCTCAATCCCCTCTTCGATTTTCCTAATTGACCCAGCCTTCTCACTTAGAGAAACATTAATGATGTTTTGTAGATTAGAAATCTCTTTCTCAAACTCGCCTAAACTTTTGTTGAGGGTGTTTTCTGTTTGTTGTTTGGTGTTTGTGATTTTTTCTTCGAATTCTTGTGTGTGTTGTTTGAGGGCCTCCACTATTTTGGCGT
>JAHAWU010000106.1 GCA_018383815.1 Candidatus Jordarchaeia archaeon
CCTATCGGTGTGTATCCCTCTCCAGTTATTTCTATGAGTTCCCCATTAAGGTATAGGGCGCGTGCGGTCATCTCGTTTTTGGTTAGAGTTCCCGTTTTGTCAGTGCATATTACTGTTGCGGAGCCCAGGGTCTCCACGGCCTGTAGTTTGCGGATAATGGCGTTCCTTTTAGCCATCGTTCTTATGCCCACCACAAGGGCTAGGGTGATAACAAGGATGAGTCCTTCGGGAATACTTGACACAGCTGCGGCTAGTGCAAACATGAGGGAATCATATGTGGGGATACCCTTCAAAAAGGCCAGGAGGCCTAGACCGCTTGAAAGGATCGCTGCGAGTATTGAGAGTTGAATTGCTAGGCGGGAAATTCTCTTTTGGAGTGGTGTCTTTTCTTCTCCAGCTTCCGAAATCTCCCTAGCAATTTTTCCCATCTCAGTGTCCATGCCTATGGCTACCACTATTCCGGTGCCTCTGCCTCCAGTGATGGTGGTGCCAGAGTAGGCTATGTTTCGTCGGTCTACTAGGGGTGTGTCTTCAGGTAGCGGCTCTGTATGTTTCTCTTCTGAGCCAGGTTCGCCTGTGAGCATGGCTTGCTCTGCACGTAGCCTTACAGCAGTGAGGAGACGCATATCTGCGGGTACAATGTCTCCCGTGGTGAGGATCACTATGTCTCCCGGAACGAGTTCCTCAGTGTTTATTTTTCGTTCCTTGCCATCTCTTATTACGGAGGCTTTGGGCGCGGATAACTGTTTGAGGGCTTCAAGAGCCTTCTCGGAGCGGTACTCTTGAACAAAACCCAGAGACGTATTTATGAAAATTATAATTAGTATTACCATTGCGTCGATGATGTGGGCTCCAATTAAAGATATTATTATGGCTATGAATAGGATGTAGTTGAGGGCGTTTTGAAACTGTCTCAGGAACAGTCTGAGAGTAGATAGTTTTTTCACTTCCTCGATTTTGTTTGGACCGTATATCTGTTGTCTTCTGGAAACTTCTTCCTTGGTTAATCCCTGAGGACTGGTTTCCAGTATTTTCATGACTTCCTCTGTGGGCATGCTGTGCCAGTTTCTAATTTCAATCAAAGTATGGACCCTCCTTCCTAAAAGTATGAGAGAAGGTTGACTCCCTACCCGTGAGCGATCTGTGTGCGCCCCGATAAGTTATGTATAAGTAGTAGGTTATTTTTATAAATTTTTCTGAATAATTTTTTACACAGTACCTATTCCCCATATTTGCCGACAAAAACTGCACCCCTCATAAAAAATCAAGCATTCCCTTCTTTAAAGACCGCCCGCAAAAGTTTCTTTTAGGAGCCCAATTTTTGAATCAAACTTGCAAAGCTAACTTTTTCACAACTCCTTTTCACCGAAGAGGAGCCCCCCTACAATTAGGGTAAAGATTATTTCAGAAACTCAAGTATCAGGTAACGCCGTGAAGAAGGCATAATTTTTTATCTTTTTTTACTATTTATCTAGAGAGGTGTTTGTTATGAGGACTGCACCCATTGGTATTGTGATGTTTAATGATGAGAGAGAACATGTGTACACTAAAAATAATCGGGAATGCATGGAAGTCGTGCAAAAGTGGGCGGAAATAATTCGAAAGGGCATAAAAAACTTGGACGGCACCGCACCCCAAGTTGTTACTGGGTCAGAAATAATTACCTCGGTTCGGGTGGCTCAAAAAGTCGGTGAGGAGCTTTCCAGAGCCAATTGTAAGCAGTTGATACTGTGTTTCTATGTTTGGAACTTTCCCTTCTTTGTGTGGCCCTTCATAAACAGTGTGGGTCGGGAAAAGCCTATACTCTGCCTCTCAAATAACAGCGGCAAATTTCCAGGAAACGTGGGACTGCTCGCTACCGATGGGGCTTTGCGCCAGGCAGGCATAAGAACACACCGCATTGTGGGCGACATGGACGATCCAGAAGTGAGAGCCAAGGTGTTTGATTGGATTCGGGCAGCCCAAGCACGCACTGTTATTCAAAACGAAGTTTATGGAATGTATGGCGGCCACAGTATGGGAATGGAGACCGGTTACCACCACCTTGTTCCCATCCTGAAAACTTTTGGTACTACCGTCCGCCAGATTGACCAGTTGTGGCTTGTAGAGAAGATGAAGGAAATAGACGAAGGGGAAGTGGAAAAGGGACTAAAATGGTTCGAAGAACTCATGGGTAAAAGAATAAAATATGATGGGAAAATGTTGACCCCCGAATCATTAAAAAAGCAGATCCGCCTCTACCTCGCCATGAAAAAGGTGAACGAAGAAAAGGGTTTCGACTTCTGCGGATTGAAGGGACAACGTGAATTAACCGAATATGTTTGCCTAGGTGACGTAGCTGAAATGCTCATGAACGACCCCTACGATTGGAATGGGCCAAAAGAAACCACGGTGTGCGCTACCGAAGCTGACTCTCTGGCGGCAATGACCATGCAGATTCTCAAATATATTAGTGGCGGACTTCCAGTGCTATTTATGGATGTGAGGCTCTATCACCCTGACAGAGACCTGTGGGACTTTTGCAATTCTGGTAACCACGCCAGCTGGTACGCCTCAAGAAGTATGGATCCCAAAGAGAACTTCAAGAAGGTGACCTTCCACCCCGCCTTAGAGTTCTATTTCAAAGCTGGTGGAGCTTCGGTAGAGTTTGACGCTGCTCCTGGTGAAATAACATTCGCCCGCCTAGGCCTCTGGGACGACAGGCTCTACATGGTCATCGTGCCTGGCGAAGCAGTGGAACTTCCCCCAGAGGAGAGAAAGGCTCTAAACGCCCAAACCGACCCCACTTGGCCCCATGTCCACGCTAAACTGCGCTGTAGTTTTGATGAGTTCCTAAGCGTTTTTCCAAGCAACCACATATTGGGCGTCGCTGGAAACCACATTCGACCACTAGTTTACCTCTGCGAAATGGTGGGAATAGAACCAATAGTTCTGGGATCCGAAGCGCAAAAAGTAATTCCGCCAATCTGGGAGCGAGTTCCAAGAACCTGAAAATTCCCAAAGGCAAAATATCAACTGAATGTGGCGTTCTATGAGACCATATTGGGTTTCGGTGAAATCTTGAGGGCGTAAGCAGGAGATTCTGGTAGATCCTTTGGTAGGGTAATCCTCAAGTGGTTACCCTCCTGTTTCCAATCTAGTATCTTGTCGTATCCTAGTAATTGCACTGTGGTGCCACCTACTGCTTGGATCGAGTTTATGGTTGTCCAGTCCTTTTTTGGACGTTCCAAAAGTATGGCGTACAATTCTTTTTCTTTTTGTGTGTATCTTACTGAGATGCCTTCTTTGGTGGTTCCCTCAGCAGTGAGCCAAGGTCGGGTGTCGAATATGGCTTCACCATTGGTTTGTAGCCACTGTCCCAACTCCAATAAGCGTTTCCTCTGCAAGTCGGGAACGGTTCCTTCTGCTGTGGGTCCAACACCCAGGAGTAGGTTTCCATTCTTGCTAACAATGTCTACGAATGAGTGGACTAGTTCCTTGAGGGGGATTATATGTTCTGGTCCTTCGTTGCGGTTGTAGCCGAATGAGTATCCCAGTCCCCGTGTGCACTCCCATTTCTGGGACCAGATTTGGTCGAAGGAGGCGTATTCTGGGGTTCTGAAGTCAAAGTGTATGGTGTCTGGGGGACTGAAGAGGGCGAAGCGGTCGTTTACAACGCCGTCTGGGAATTTGTTGTAGTAGTAGGCGAATATTTCGTTGGGATTGGCTGTGGCGGGGTACCCTATGTCGTTCCAGAGTATTGAGGGCTGATAGCGGTCTATTAGTTCCTTCCAGTGTTTGTTGGCGTATGCAGCGTATTCTGGGCTTTGGGGTATGGCGGCTAGGAGGTCGTTGAGGTTTCTTATTACTGTGTCGTTGAATGTGAAGTCTAGTCCTCCTGAATAGTATAGTCCCATTCTCATTCCCCTGGAGAGTACGGATTTGGTTAATTCTCCTACCAGGTCTCTTTGGCTAAAATAGTTTTGTTTTTTGGGATTGGGTGTTTCGCTAGGCCAGAGTAGGAAGCCGTCGTGGTGCTTGGTTGTGAGAACTATGTAGCGTGCCCCAATTTTTTTAAATAGGTTAGCCCACTCGTTGGGATTCCAGTTTTGGATGGCTTCGTTAAACATGGGAACAAAATTGTCGTAGGGAAAGTCTTCTCCATAGGTTTCTATGTGGTAGTGGTAGGAGGGACTGTCCCTTATTCTTATGGAGTTTACATACCACTCCGCGTAGGGGTTTTTGGAAAACCAGCCTTCCCATCCTTCCTTGGCAACCACTTCTTGGAATTTGCCTGTGGTAGGTGCCCATCCCGGCACCGAGTATAGACCCCAGTGAATAAATATCCCCAGCTTAGCGTCATGGAACCAATCGGGAACAGTGTGTTTCTTTAGAGATTGCAAACTTGGCTCATACACAGTACCTTCACCCTTTGTTCACGAGTTTTGTAGTGGTTCACACTAATAATTTTTTTTAAAATCATATATCTTTGATCTAGGGATAAGTGCGGAAAATTTAACTATGTGTAGATTTGTCGTTAGTGGAGAAATTTTTGGAATGTGATTGGAGGTTGTATAAAAAATGTTGAAGTTTGGAACTGTTGGGCCGACTTTTCCTCCCATAGAGCGTATTCCGGAGCAGGCTAAGAGGTTGGAAGAGAGAGGATATGACTCCATATGGTTTCCGGATCATCTTATGGGGTGGTATCCTCAGAGTATTTGGACTCCGGACATAGTTGGTGCCTTTGCACAGTTCAGCCCTCACGTATTTTTTGAGACAACTCTTTCAATTGCTCTGGCCGCTTCCACTACAACTAGGCTCCTCATTGGTTCAAGTGTAACTGAACCCATAAGGCACCATCCCGTAATGCTTGCCCAGAGCTATGCAACTCTGGAACACATTACCAGAGGTAGAGTTATTCTGGGAATAGGGGCGGGAGAAAGAGAAAATTGTGAGCCTTACGGCCTGAAGTATGAAAACATAGTTAGTAGGCTTGAGGAAGCCCTACAAATTATTCGCCTCTGCTGGAATGCGAAGAGAGACGAGCTTCTAAACTTTGAGGGAAAATTCTGGACGTTAAAGGATGCCGTGTTTGAACTGCCTCCACTGAAGGGTAGGCCTCCCATATGGATTGGTGGTGCAGGTCCAAGGATGGCTAAGCTCGTTGGAACATACGCCGACGGTTGGCTTCCCTTCACACTTGACGTTGAAACTTACAAAAACCGGCTACAAATCATAAAAGAAGCAGCCCGGAAGGCCAGAAGAAACTATGACGATATCACGAAGGCTCTTTACACCAGTCTAATCATTGATGAGAGTCACGATGAGTGCATACGCATAATGCAGTCACCCATACTGAAAGCCCATGCTCTCGCCACCCCTTCAGAAATATTCGAAAAACATGGCTACGAACATCCACTAGGCAAAAAGTTCTATGGATTAACAGATTTTGTCCCCTCAAGACTATCAAAAGAGCAGGCCATGAAGGCAATTGAAAAAGTTCCCCTAGAAGTTGTACAAGATAGCTACCTTTGGGGAACCCCCGAAGAAGTCATAGAAAAAATAGACAAGTTCGCCAAAGCGGGAATGGAACACTTCATAGTGTGGAACGAAACCTATTTTGGGGACCCCACCAAAGTAAGCAGCTCCTACCACTGCATATCCCAAGTAATGAAATATTTCAAAGAATCCAAATAAAACCCCTTTTTCCCCTTTTTTGGAAAAACAACTTAATCAACTTCCATTCCAACTAAACGGAGAGAAATATAAAAGAGGAATAATGGTTGGTTTCTCAAACATTACTGGAATAGTTGGGGTGAAATTTCTTTTATTACTGGTTTTAAAGTTTCTATGCTCTGCTGTGCAGCTTCTAGGGCTTTTTTCACGTCATCCCTGGTGGTGACAGCTGACACGTTGGGATGGTCTCGATAGTATATTCCTCGGTTAAGTGAGTCCAAGTCAAAATAGTTTTGGCATCGGGTGTCAGCAGTTTTTAGTGTTCGGTAGTCCACTACCTTCTCTTTTGTCCAGAAAATGTGGAAGAATGAGCCTACGCCTCCCACCTGGGCATTAATGTTTTGGTCGCTTAGGATTTCAGCCAGGCCTTCCCTCATTTCTTCTCCGAGTTTGTTCATTTTCTCGTAAACATCCTTTGTTAAGACATCCAGTGTAGCAGCTCCCGCAACCATGGCTAGGGGGAAGGCGTTAAAGGTTCCAGAGAAGAATAACTGCGGCCCCTCGGGTAACTCGAATGAAAATTGTTTCATAATTTCATGGCTGGAAACATAGGCTCCCACTGGAAAACCGCCGCCGATAAGTTTACCCAAAGTGGTGATATCTGGCGTTACCCCATAGAGTTCCTGAGCTCCTCCCCTACTCACTCGGTAGCATACAACTTCGTCGAATATGAGGAGGATTCCATACATCTCAGTTAGTTCACGCACCCTCTCAAGGTAACCCTCCTTGGGCTCGTAGCCTCTCTGTATGGGCTCTAATATAACTGCGGCCAACTCGTCCTTGTGTTTCTTAATGGTTTTTTCCATAATCTCAATATTGTTGAAGGGCACAACCAGTGTGTTTTCAATTACTCCTTTGGGGATTCCCTTGCTGAAGGGAACCCTATTGGGGTTAAGTGGTGGGCCTTGCTCTTCGGGGGTGGGAAAGACGCTGATGTCTATTGCGTCCCAGGTTCCATGGTAGGCTCCCTCACACTTTATTATTTTTTCCTTCTTGGTGTAACATCTTGCCAGTCTTATGGCTTGGTGTACAGCTTCGGTGCCTGAGGGGGTAAACCTCACCTGTTCTGCGCTGGGGATTCTTTCAACCAGCCTCTTTGCCAGTTCAACCTCATGTTCTGTAGGGCCACCAAAGGAGGTGCCACACTCTATCTGTTTATTAATAGCCTCCATAACCTTGGGGTGTTTGTGGCCCAGAACCAGACAAGTCATGTTAAAATTGAAGTCTATATACTCATTGTCATCTATATCCCAGAGGCGGGTGCCCTCACCTTTCCTTATATAGGCGGGGTAGGGCATCATGAAAACTGCAATTCGGGTATTCGCACCAGGCATCACCTTCCAAGCCTCGTCAAACCTTTGCTTGGAACGCTTCGTCCTATTCATATATTCCTGAACAATGGAGCTAACAATTTTTGCTTCCGCACTCATCCAAACCTCTCCATTCAAAACGTTTCTTACAAAGAATCAATACGCGTAAATAAAAAGTTTATCCCCAAACTTCGGCAAAGGCATAATTTAAAATAAATCCTTTCACAGAATATTAAAAAACAATTGTGAGGTGCAAATGGCTTGCCCAAAGTAAAAGTTGGTGACATAAATATTTACTACGAAATACATGGAGAAGGGTATCCTCTAGTGATGATAATGGGGCTAAGCGCTAACAAGGACTGGTGGCATCCCTATCTCATTGAGCAGTTTTCCAAAAATTTCAAAACCGTGATATTTGACAACAGGGGGGCGGGAAGAACAGACAAGCCAAAAATAGAGTATTCCATTAAGATGTTTGCGGACGATACTATAGGGCTAATGGATGCCCTGGGCATAAAGAAGGCCCACATACTGGGCGTATCCATGGGCGGAATGATCGCCCAAGAAATAGCCCTAAGCTACCCGGAGAGGATCAACAAGCTGGTTCTCGTCTCTACCTCCTGTGGGGGACCAAAATCTGTTCCAGTTCCACCAGAAACTCTCAAGTTAATGCTGAGCAGGGGAGAAATGACCGAAGAGGAACGTATGAGGATAACTGTGGAGCTACTCTACCCCGAGGAGTACAGAAAGAATAATCAAGAAATAATTGAGGAAGCTTTTCGGCGTTTGATGATAGCCCCCATTCCCATAGACGCCTATATGAGACAGTTGACGGCTGCCTCAAAGTTCGATTCTTTCGAAAGTCTCCCCAAAATTAAAGCCCCGACAATAGTTCTTACGGGAAAAAGGGATGTTCTACTGCCCTGGGAAAATTCAAAAATACTGGCAGAAAGAATTCCGGGCGCAAAACTGGTGACCTTCGAAGAATCCGGGCACGGCATGATTTCCCAGAACGCCGAGGAATTCGCCCAAGCGGTAATAGAATTTTTAAAGAGCTAAAAAATATCAAGCTCATCCTTCTCCTCACCGAATCAGATCTTGGATTGAAAAGTGGGATGGAGCTCATTGCTCCACAATTTTTTGTTTTAAGCGGTTAAACTAGTTGAATTAAAGCAAAATCTCTGGAAAAATGTAGGCAGTTTGGTTCCTAAACATTCACTTCAGGCAATAAACAGCATGAACATTTGTAGCCGGGAAGTTGTCCAACCCAAACTGGGAAGGTGTAGGGGGTTTGGATGAGAAAATCGTTATAAGAATAGAATAGGAAATAATAGGTAATAGGTAAGGCAACTACAAATAATTTTAAATCATCATCAAAGTGATATTAATGATTAGAACTGAGGAGGTGTTCCCAGTTGCCAAGGATTAGAATAGGCGACATTAAGATGTATTACGAGATCCATGGCAAAGGATTTCCTCTAGTGATGATAACGGGTTTGTCAGCCAATAAGGATTGGTGGCCTGATTACTTTATTCAGCAGTTCTCCAAGCGTTTCAAATTGCTCCTATTTGACAATAGGGGCGCTGGAAGAACCGACGCACCAAAAATAGACTATACCATAAGAATGTTTGCAGATGACACCATAGGCCTCATGGACGCCCTCGAAATAGAGGAGGCGCACATGATTGGCGTGTCTATGGGTGGAATGATAGCCCAAGAGCTGGCCATAAGTTATCCAGACAGAGTGAAGAAACTGGTGCTCTGCTCCACAACCCCCGGAGGCCAAAAATCAATACCCACACCGCCAGAAACTGTTCAAAAAATAATGCAGAGTGAGGGACTAACGGATGAGCAGATAGCCAGAAGAACCATACCGCTCCTTTTCACTGAGGAATTCATCAAAAACAATCCCGATGTGGTTGAGAAGACAGTGAATCGCATGCTTATAGCGCCCATATCCAGAGATGCCTTCATGAGGCAAATAAAAGCAATAATGCAGTTTGACGCCTATGACAGGCTGCCAAAAATCAATAAACCCACCCTAGTAATGGCGGGCAAGGAGGATGTGCTCATACCCTACCAGAACTCGGAAATACTAGCCCAACGCATCCCCAGAGCAAAACTAGTCCTCTACGATAAAGTGGGACACGGAATGATCACACAAGTAGCCGAAGACTGCGCCAAAAAGATATTAGAGTTCCTCGAAAAGTAAGCTAAACCAAAAACGAAAGCCGAAAAGGCCAAATTTGTTACTGCAAAACCACTTTTTGGAGAAATAAGAGGGGTGATTTCTTTTGGAGATTTTATTAGCATATTATTCCAAGACCGGCAACACTGAGAAGATAGCTAAGAAAATACAAAAAGCCCTAGAACCGTTAGGAAAGGTGGAGCTCTTCAGGATTGAGATGGCAAATGAGTATGGTAATAGGCTTTTGCACCTTAATCCCCGCATCACCTTTGACTGCCTTCTTAGAAGGAAACCAGAGATTAAAGCCACCAAAAATGTGGAAAGGTACGATGCACTAATTATTGGCTCCCCAATCTGGTACTTCACATTCGCACCCCCAGTAAACACCTTTATTGATAAACTAGAGAAAGCTAAGGGCAAAAAGGCGGTAATCTTTACCTCTTCAGGCATGGGTAAGGAGAAGTTCACCAAGGGCCTACAGGAGAAATTGCAAAGTAAGGGTGTGAAAATTGTGAAAGCCATAAGTGTCAAGCTAGACCAGATTGACCAGAAAACACTGCAGGAAATATGCGATGCACTAAAGCCCTAAACAATACTCTTTTTTAATGGGATTATTTTTCAAAAAAAGGTTTTTTACAAATTTTTAAACAGTTATAAACCGTAAAAAATCCTCTTTACGCATTTTAAAGCTTAATATGATTTCTTTTTATCCCAGAATAAACTGTTCACTAAAAATTTTTAATAGCACCCCCCAAAACAAGGTTTACCCAAAAAATAGGTGAATGAAAAATGAAAAGGAAAATGATAGTAGCAGCAGCCTTAGCAACACTTGCAATATTTGTCCTAGCCATGTCCCTACCCGCACTCACAACACCAGCCACAGCAGCAGTAAACCTCCCAACAGTGGAGTATAACACGCAAGATAACACGCAAGAAAAATCGGTAGAATCCCTCGACTGGTGGAATTCCTGGTTTGACAACAATACCAAATCCTTCTTCACGAGCATGTTTATGTTCAACTTCTCTCAAGGTTTCGTTTCTGGCAATTTCACCCACAAAGCCCTGGCAAACAGTAAATTCGGCTTAAACTTTGCAAGACTAGTAGAATTCAACGACACCAACAATAACCAATGCTATGACAATGGAACAGACAACATTCTAAAAGAATACAATTTGGTCACCGATGTTAGTTGGAATAAATTAACTATAGAGTTGGGTCCGCTGATACAACCAGTGCCTCCGATTTTTGAGTACATCAAAATTTCTGTAGAGGGAACAGAAAAGACAGGAGCTTTTAACATCGCTTTTGGCATCCTATTATACTTTGCATCCAGGAACGTTTCTTTTGGTAATTCCAGTGTCACAGTTCCAAAGCTTTCATCCTTAAAATTCGAATTAAACATCACAAACTATAATTGGCAAGGAGAAACACCAGAGAATCCTTACAGCTCTAGATTTCTAGCCTTGGTGATAACTCTGCACTCCTGTCTCGGTGACTCCCTACAATACCGTTACCGGTGGGCTGAGGGAGCAGTTGTAGCAAATGGTACAAGCGGACTTGTACCCTCACTGATAAACAATGAGGACGTTTCCGAAGTCGAATTTGTAGACTCTTGGGGAATCCCAGTTGCCGAGTTCAGCTGGTTCAACGGTGCCTACAACAGTACCCAAGACCCATGTACTGGAAAGTCAACATTCAGTCTAAATAATGAAACACTGACCATTAACATTGCCTTCTCCTACGAAGACTTTAGCGATGGTAACATATACATTGATCCCTACTTCGCTCTGCTTGAACCGAACTATTTACCTCTAATACTCACGTTTAGCGCCGTATACCTGGCCTATGCGAGCCAAGCAGTTTCTAATCTACTAATTTATGGGGGAGTAGCTGCGGCGGCTATAGTGCTACTAATACTGGGCGTCGCAATAGTTTTGTCTAGGAGAATGTAACAATCGTACCTGGAAAAGGGCAAAAACCCTCTAACCTCTTTTTTCTTTTCTGTTTCTTTTTTTGGTTTCTGGGTTTGGGGGTGGAATTTATAAAGGGGATTTTCTCAAATTTTTATGCTTGGGTGATGTCTTTTTGGAGAATTTTGTTGCGGTGGATATGGGTGCCAGTTCTGGGAGGCTGGTGTTGGGCAGGTTGGATTGGTCGGATAGTCGGCTGGCTTTGGAGGAGGTTTACCGGTTTAGAACAGAGGGGACTCGTCTGTTTGGGGGTCTTTACTGGGATGTTTTAAGATTCTATGATGAGATTAGGGAAGGCTTACGTCGCTGTGCTCAGAGTTGTGAGGGGAAAATAGTCAGTGTGGGGGTTGACAGCTGGGGTGTTGACTATGCTCCCCTAGATGCCAGGGGTGAACTGGTAAGCAATCCGAGACACTACAGGGACTCTAGAACCGAGGGCGTCATGGAGGAGGTATTCAGGTTGGCTTCGAGGGAGGAGATTTTCTCATATACGGGAATTCAGTTTATGCGTATAAACACTATTTTTCAGCTCTACGCAATGAGTAAAATCCCTGTGGCGTCTATAACTGATAGTATTCTCATGATGGCGGACTTCTTCAATTACCTACTTTCCGGAAGGATGGTTTCAGAGATGACTTTGGCGAGCACCACTCAGATTTACGATGTTTTTAAACATGATTGGTGTTGGCCCCTTATAGAGAAACTGGGATTTAACCCGCGCTGGTTCCAAAAGATAGTTCCACCTGGAACAATTCTGGGAGAATTGGCTGATCATCTGAAAATCGAGTTGGGACTGAGGGAAACACTTGTTACCGCGCCTCCTTGCCATGACACCGCTGCTGCTGTAGCAGCTACGCCCGCAGGGGATAAAAAGTTTCTCTTTATAAGTTCGGGCACCTGGTGCCTTATGGGAGCCGAGCTTTCTGAGCCCCTTGTTAACGAGAATGTTTTGAGGGCGGGATTCACTAACGAGGTGGGTGTGGAGAGAACCATTAGGTTTTTGAAAAACATTACCGGGTTCTGGCTCCTTCAGGAATGTTTAAGACAATGGAAACTGGGGGGAATTGAATTATCTTATGGGGAGCTTGCTCGGGAGGCGCAGAATTGCCCAGAATTTAGATATTTTGTTAATCCCGATGATCCCATTTTCCTCAATCCTCAGAATATGCCTGAAGCCATACAAAATTACTGTAAGCGAACGGGGCAGGAGCCTCCTAGGAAACGTGGGGAGGTGGTGCGTTGCATTCTTGAAAGCTTGGCTTTGAGGCACAGAGAGGTCTATGAGGGACTAAAAAGTCTTCTAGGACATTCCTTGGAGGAAGTTTATATTGTTGGAGGCGGTTCTCAGAACGAGTTGTTCTGCCAATATATTGCTGATGCCTTGAATCTCCCGGTTTACGCTGGTCCAACTGAGGCCACAGCAATTGGAAACATTTTAACCCAAGCTTGTGCATTCCATGGTAAAGTTTCCCTATCCACCATTCGGAAAATTGTGAGAAACTCCTTTAAACCAAGATTGTATAGACCCGAAGACGTGTCACGATGGGATGAAGCCTTCAAAAGATACAAGGAAGTAATTTAAATCTTCGAATACAACTTTTTACAAATCGTTGGCGAGAAAGCCCCCAACTTATAGTCGTGAGGGATGAATCTCCAAAAAGAGTTTAATAAGCCGTTGTATTAATAGATGTTGGTGTTATAATAGGGGCCGTCTATTAATGGAGGTCGCGTTAACTGGGTGGTGGCGCACCCATTGGAGGCCTTAAAAAAGCTTCCAAGAATCCCCCGACCTCAGTGTGGGGAGTGTCAATAATTGGAACCATGCGCATATTGTATTCGGAAAACTTTATCCACATTTCAAATTTCCAAGAACATCTTTTTTGCAGTTACAAATCGTTGGCGAGAAAGCCCCCGACTTAAAATGCTCGAAACCATTAAGTTGATTTAAAAACGATAAGGTTAGAAGTGTAATATTTTAGTATTGCTTTGAAACTAGTTGTATGCTGCTGGGGAATATTCCCGCTCTAGGTGATGTGCCGTATGTTTTTTCGAGTTCTTGGAGTAATGTGTGGAAATTCTTGTGGAAAATTGTTCTTTTGGGGTAGTAGTGGAGAACGTCGGCTCTGCTGAGATTTGGGGAGAAGATTCCGAAGGGGTTGTTTGATAGGGCTTGGAACAATGGGTGTTCACCCCAGTTTTGATAAAGTCGGCCCCCTGTTTCCCCAAGTAAAGAGTGGTATCCCCGCCCTTCTGTGGCTGCAGTCATAAAGATGATGGCTGCCTCACGTTTGAATAGTTCATAGGCGCTGAAAAATATTGGAAATCCCTTCACCGTTTGCTGTAGCTCGGTGTCCTCCGGGTAAAGGTTGAAAAATCCAATGTCTAGTCGCTCCTCTGAAGACAGTTTTGGTAACTCCGTGTGATAGACTCTCTTTGCTAGTTCGACAGCTTTCCTGTGTGCTTGAATGTAGTGCCCTACAAAAATTCCCGCGATTCCCCGCTTCATGGTAGAAACTAGATTTATACTGAAATCGAGCCCCACCCTGCTGCAAACATCTTCAATGTCTTTCCTAAGCTCCGTGATAAATCCTAAGCCCACCCCAATTCCTTTTAATGCGGCTTGATGGTTTGCCTCCAGTGTCTCGATGCCGCAAATTCCAGGCAGTATTATTTTTGCTCCTCCACCAAAACCCGCCAGCGGGTGGGGAATGACCCAATAATGTTCGGAAGATTTGGATATTGAGAGGGTTTTCAGCTATTTGACTGGGTGATGTGTTCGTTTCTCACCCCACTTCCTTTTTCAGCCAGCAAACTTACCTCCAACTGGTTGGATGCGA
>JAHAWU010000232.1 GCA_018383815.1 Candidatus Jordarchaeia archaeon
GAGGTCTGCTGCGAGCAAGTCGTCGCCGTCAACAAGTGCCTGGGATAGTTTCTCAAGTAGCTCCTTCTCCGACACAAGCATCCCTCCAAAGCTTTTACCTTTAATATTTCTTTTAACTTTCATTTAAAGTTTATTATTATAAAAATAGATGTGATGCATGTGGGCTCATTTGTGGATGTAGGGAGGCAGCCTTTTTTTTGGGGAACCGGATGAGTTTAAGTGGTCGGTTAGGGAGTTGGTTGGTGGAATTGTGGGGCCCTAATATTGTTTTGGGATTGTTTGTGGGTTTTCAAAATATTCTTTTAAAAATATAGGTTGGATGAGTTGCAGTAAGATGGGTGTGATTTGTTCCTTTTTTGGGAATTTGTATTGTTTTGTGATAGTTTCCAATCTTCTGAACTGTGTTGGGAAAAAAGGTTCTTTTGTGGCTCCCTTTTCCGATTTAGTGTTCTAAACAAAGGGTGGTCTGGGAGGAATATACACTTGCTAGAAGAGTGTCGAGAGAAAGGTTATATTAGACTGGTTAATATTTACATTTTAGTGATGCGTTTTGTGATAAATTGGGAGTGAATGTGTGAAGGAGTGTGTGGAATGTCTCTTAAAGATTTCTCCAGATATTTTGCTGAGAAGTCTTTGGTTAAGGATCGGGTTGAAAAGGTGGTTGAAACCCTGAGAGTAAAGTTGAGTGGTGGAGCAGTGGAGTTCACGGATGAGGAAGATTTGAAGGATAGGATTAGAGACATTTGTTTAGGCTTCGATCCCTATCTTTTACGTGACCAGATTAGAGAGGGCTATATGGGGGCTTACAATGTAGATTTCATTCTCTGGAGGGGATTGCTAGCTATGGAGGTTAAGCTGGTCAGAAGTGGGGAGGATTTGGAGAGAGCGGTGACGGAAATGGTTTCCCACATCCCGACTCTAAGCAGTCTTTATAGTAATGTTCTATTTCTGGTATACGACGCTAAAGAGGTAATTGGGAACCCTGAGGAATTTAAAGGCAGCATTGAGAGTAAGTCCGATAACATCAAAGTATTAATAATTAAAGTTTAAATTGAAAAGTAAACTGAGATGCGTTAGAAAGGGTGGGGAGGTAGCTTACTGGAATTATTATTGTTCCTCTATTGTGTAGCCCTGTTTTGCCTGATTTATGAGTTCCTCGTCTTCTGAATACTCTATTATGTCTTTAATAATCCATTTTATGGCTTCTTCCCCAGTGAGGAGATTCTTTATTTCATCATCGTAGTTGTCTGGTTTGAGAACCAGGAACCACCCGTCCGTGTAGGGGTTTCTAATATTGTGGGGTGGCGAGGATATTCTATCCGGGTTAACTTCAACAATGGTTCCTGTTAGTGGGGCGTAGAATGGCCCAATGTATTTTACTGTTTCTAGAAGGCCGTAGGGTTGATCCTGTTTGAGATGTGTTCCCGCGGGTGGCAGTTCAATAACGTATGGTAGGGGGTGGCTGATGGTAGTCACCATCATGGGTATGGCTCCAAAGTAGTCTAAACCTATTCGCACATTTCCGTCATCCAGTCTTTTCACCCAGTTGTGTCCCCGTTTATTATGTGAGTAGTAAAGGTCCAAAGGGAAAAACATCTCTCCTACTCTAGCGACTTTCATTCCAATCACTAAATTTTTTTCCGTAGGTTCTTGGATATTTCCGCCTGTCAACAATTTAGTGTGGTCTGGTAGTGTAATCTAATTCCCTGAAATATAGCTCAGCGTATCCACAGTTTAAGCAAACGTAGGCATCGGCGGGGAAATTTCTTCCAATTTCAAGTATCGACGGAACAGATACTTCTTTTCTCTGAATTTTGTCAGAATTGCATTTCACACATTTAGTTACCTTACTCATAGGATATCCACACCTCCGTCTTTAATTTTATATTTTGGTTCTTAAAATAATCAACTTTTATCTCATTTCCTTTGTCGGGCTTATTAGCTTTTCTACCACCTCTAAGACCTTTCCAATTGTAGATGTTTGCGTTTCTAAGCAAAATTAACACACCTTGATGCTTGTTCCAGAGCATTTTGGGAACCCCTTCGCGAATTTAAAAATAAACTTAGTGAGTTATAAGGGTTTCAAGCAACGAATTAATTAGGAACATTGCCTATTAGGATTAAGAGTTCTGTAGTTGCATTAGCTTTAAGAAGTGGAATCTGGTGGTGTTCTGATTGTTTTTCGAATCAGAGGAAAGACAAAAGTCGGAAAATTCATTTTCACATAATTACGACGCGGATGTTAGCCGTTTTCGTTGCCCGCACTGTGGCTCCTTCACCGTAGAGGTTTTGAGGGATGAACCCTTAATAACTGGGATTTTTCGTATCTTCAAGTGTAAGAAATGTGGTAGGGAGTTTGGCAGATTTCTCAGTAAAGGCTAACCAGACTCACCCTTATATTTAGGATGCCCCGGCGGATAATATGGTTCATAGGAAGCAAATGTTTTGTACCTCTGTAGGGCGGCCACATCCCCCTTAATTTTCATTTCACCCGAGTAGTACTTTTCAGCCAAGTCCACTTCCTTAGTGTGCTGACCCACCCAATCGTCACTAGTCATAATTACAACAGCGCTGACATCCGTAGGCTCCTTAGTAACAATTTCTGAATCTTCGAGTATTCCATTCTCCTTAAACTTGAGCAAGTATCCACGGTTGAGATCCTTCATCCAGAAACACATTTTGAATGGTTCCCAGCCTTCTCCGTAACCCTCCTCAGATAGAGCCTTCATCCTTTTAACACTGTGGTGGAAACATGCATCAGCCTGCTCTATTGTAGCCATCACACTTGCACTTCCCCTTTAACAAGAAACTCCTTTTTTATGGTTGCTCCCAGCCCCTAGGATAAGAGCCATACTTTTTAGACGCATCTACCCAGGCTTGATAGTGCTCCATAGGTATCCAGTAATCACCAGGTCCAGGGTTCCAGTACTTGCTCTTGGGATCAGAACAGGCAATCTTGTACCTCTCCTTCTCA
>JAHAWU010000008.1:0-25369 GCA_018383815.1 Candidatus Jordarchaeia archaeon
CTACATAGTTCAAGGAGGATTCGCCTCCTCCTTCACTTTTGTGGTCGCCGCGCCCCCGTAAGGTTATACTGAGCCTCAAAAAACGGCGCACTTGACTTCATTGAGGGTGGCGCGGTTACCTCTTTTAATAAGTGGTTACGAGGGTCGCCTCTAGCAGCAGGCGCCCGAACACCCACACAGAGGGTTTTTCCGACCACTATCCTCTAAATGGGTAAATCCCTAATATAAACATAGTCAAGTAGTGAGAGGTTTAACTTGTTGGGGGATTCGTTTCTCCCGCGAGATATTTTACACAACCCTGGTTCACATATTTAGGTACATATATGTATATGTTAGTACTTTTTTATTTTTATTTATAAAAGTCTTCAGATAATATTTATATAAAAATATAGTCTTCTTATCTTTGAAACTTATTAAGTTCAAAATGGTGGGATAGACATTAGGCGAATGGAGGAAAATTTGGAGTACCGCAGAGTGCAAACATCAGGTAAAGCTTCATACATCCTTTGTCTGCCTAAAAATTGGATAGAAGAAAATAGAATTAAGAAGGGGGACCTTGTCTCCGTAAAATATGTAGATGGAGATTTAGTAATATCTAAAGTTCAAAAGAGCAAAAGGGAGAAGGAGAAGCCAGTCCACAAGATAGTTGTGGATAATCTTCCTTATGAATTATTAACTGTGCTAATTCAGGGAGCCTATATAGATGGCTTTGATAATCTAGAAATAGTAACCACAAAAAAGGAAATGGATCCCTCAATAAAGAGATTAGTGATAGACACTATTCAGGACCTCATAGGTTTTGAAGTCACCTCAGACTCCAAGAATTCAATCATAATTGAAAATATTTCGGAGCCCTCTGAGTTCAACGTGAAAAAAGTTGTCGACCAACTGTTCAGACTTTCATATGAGATGAAGATAGTTCTACTAGAAGCCCTCATCGCTAGAGACCCGAAAATTGTTGAAAATATCGAAACCATGAAGAGAATGGTCAATCGACTTAATCTGCTTTCACAGAGATTAATAAATATGGGAATACACAATAATGAGATTGCCCGGAAAATTGGCATAGAAGGTAATATTTACTCAATACATTTGGGCAACATTATAAGGCTCCTAAACTGGAACACAGCCACCATGCTGAAAATGGCTCAACAAGTAGAAATTATCAACTCATTTAAGATTCCCGATAAACTTCTGGAACTCTATAAGACGCTTCCCATGGATAGAGAAATCCCCCATTTCAAGGAAAGCGAACCTTCCCATAAAAGGAGTCTAGAGTTTGATATTACCCTCTTCCAAACTGTTGAACAACTTCTCAGAACAATGGAAGAAATCAGAAAAAAGGCAGCCGAGGAACCACTAGAGCCCAAACTACGAGTACACCTAGAAAATTTTAACAGTATGCTACAAAGTTTGTACGAAAACACTCTGAAATACGTGAAAGAAATATTATGCATTGAGCATTTCGAACTCACAAAACAATAATCAAAAAGATTTAACACAGAGTTGGGCAATAACAAATGGAATTTTTTTCTTCACCCCTTTATTGTAGCCTTTCTAAGCCTCTCATCTGCATTTTTTAGCACTCAACATTCTCTAATATTTTTATTATGAAAACTTGTTTTCGCGTTTGTCTAAGGCGATTCAGTGTATGAGTGTTTTCTCCTATAATCATTTGTTCAAACAGGCCTCCTTATTACTGGTTTTGAGGTGTTCCTGCCCCTAGCCCTATGTCTTTCAGCCCCGTTTTTATACATGTTTGTGTTAAAAACTGGGAGGGCTCCCCTCAAAGAACTCGACCACCAAAAAAGAGAATCCCATAGAATGGGAGCAATGCCTAAATATATGTCTTATAAAGCTCTAAATTACGAAAAGAGATTTATAAACTCCCCTTTTTGAGATATAACCGATATATTCGGGATTGCCTTTTGAGTTGCTCCGATATGTTTAAATTTTGGGTTTGAATAGTATCAAATCCAAGGATTTTTGTGATTCGGGAAGGTGAGACACGCAGAAATCTTTTGCTGAAATTTAAATGCCTTCTAAATATTAAGGCGGTAGTGTATTTGGCTTTTGCCAGTTCGCCTATGAAGGCTGCTGTGGGTTTTCCTTTAGACTATTATTTAATTCTTCTGGTGGAATCCGCTTGGAAAAAGTGGTCGGTCTGGGCATCGAAGAGGTTTACGAGGTTCTCGGAACCACGCCCAATGGTTTAAGTGGGGACGAAGCTGCTAGAAGACTTGAAATCTATGGGCCCAATGTTTTAGTTGAGAAGAAGCGTGAATCTCCCGCGTATAGGTTTTTTAAGGGTTTTAAGGACTTATTCAGTATTATTCTTCTCTCTGCAAGTTTGCTTTCTTTTTTGAGCGGCATGTGGCAGATGAGTCTGGTCATTCTTGTTGTTGTTTTTGTCAACACCGTTTTTAGCATTTTTCAGGAGTGGCGTGCTGAAAGAGCTATGGAAGCCTTAAGGCATTGGGTGCCGGAATACGCTAAAGTCATTCGAGACGGGACACTCGAAAAGGTTTTGGTGGAAGAACTTGTGCCCGGAGATGTTATAGTTTTGGAGGAGGGCGACAGGGTTCCAGCAGATGCACGCCTAGTTGAATCCTTTGATTTATGGACAAATAATGTTCCCCTAACTGGAGAATCGGAGCCCCAGCCACGCAACAGTGAACCGGCCACTCTTAATGGTTCATCCTACCTGTATGCTCCGAACATTGTTTTGATGAGTACAAGCGTGGTTAAGGGGAGGGGAAAGGCTGTTGTGTTTGCAACTGGGATGAATTCCAGATTTGGGCAGGTTGCAGGCTTAACTTTGGAGATAAAGGATCCACAGAGTCCTCTTCAAAGAGAGATTGCCTTAACCGCTAAACACATTTTCATCATAGCAATGATTGTGGGGGGCATCTTTTTCCTGATAAGCGTATTTTTGCTTGGCGCAGACATTTTAACCAGCACCTTCTTCATGATAGGAGTGATGGTGGCGTGTGTTCCCGAGGCTTTACAGGTTACTGTTTCAACTGCCCTCGCCCTTAGTGTAATGAAAATGTTTAAAGAAAATGTTCTAGTAAAGCGCTTATCTTCAGTTCAAACACTAGGTAGCGTGACTGTAATAGCCACAGACAAGACTGGAACAATCACCACTGGCGAGATGACTGTTAGAAAAATATGGATACCTGACAAAATTGTGGAAATATCTGGAGTAGGATACTCACCAATTGGCGAATTTACAGTTGACGGCAGACCCATAGGAATAGACGAGGCTGAAGAGACTGAGAAGCTCCTTGAAATCTCTGCGCTCTGTAATACTGCGAGGTTGGTACCTCCCTCTGATAGAAATCCTTCTTGGGGAGTTATTGGGGACACGACTGATGGAGCATTACTTGTCGCGGCTTTAAAGTATGGTTTGAATATTCAAAACATTCTTGCACGAAAACCCCTCATACACATCATACCCTTCACCTCTGAGAGAAAAATGATGACTACGGTTCACAAGACTGGAGACAAAATTTACATCTACACAAAGGGCGCCCCCAGAAGCGTCCTCCCACTATGCGACAGAATACTGATCAACGGTAGAATTGAGAAAATGACTAGTGAATACCTAAGAGTTATTGAAGAAAGAATTTCCAAACTCGCCGGCGAAGGCCTAAGAGTAATAGCAGTAGCCTATAGTGAATCGCGGGATGGAGAATCCATCAAAGATAAAAATATTGAAAGCAACCTGACTTTTGTGGGGCTGGCGGGAATGAAGGACCCACCCCGCCCAGAAATTAAAGAGTCCATAAGGATTGCCAAGAAGGCCGGCATAAGAACCATAATAATAACTGGAGACTACGGATTAACAGCTCAGCGCATAGCCCAAGAAGTAGGAATCATAGAGAACGGCTCGGATCCGGAAAGCCGCCGTGTAATAACTGGCATTGAGTTAGACAATATGAGCGACCAGCAAATTTTAGAGGAAATAAAAAAGGGCTGCTCAATTTTTGCCTTGGTTACGCCGGTGCAAAAACTCCGCATAGTGAAAATTCTCAGAGAGAATGGGGAGATTGTTGCCGTTACTGGGGATGGAGCCAATGACAGCCCCTCACTGAGGGAAGCTGACATCGGTGTAGCCATGGGTGTTTCAGGAACCGACATTGCCAGAGAAGCTTCCGACATGGTTCTGCTCGACGACAGTTTTACCTCCATAGTCAAAGCCGTAGAATCGGGACGCACAGTATACGACAACATAAGAAAATACATCACATACGTTTTCACACATAACTGGGCAGAACTCATTCCCTTCGTACTCTACGTGGTCTTCGGCTTACCCCTCCCCCTCCTCATAATCCAAGTTTTAGCCATAGATATAGGCATAGACATTATTCCCTCACTAGCCTTGAGCCAAGAGCCTCCAGAGAAGGGCATCATGGAGCAAGCTCCACGAAGCGTCAAAGAGAGGCTATTTAGCAAAGGTGTCTTTCTCCGCTCCCTCTACTTGGGAATAATAATTGCCGCTGGAGCCATGTTTGGCTGCCTAGAAGCTTGGGCCTCTGGCGGCTGGGTTCTCGGAATGCAATTAGACCCCCACAGCACAGTGTATATAAAAGGTGTAACCATGACCTTTGCGGGCATAGTTGTGGGCCAAATGGGCAATGTTCTAGCATGCAGAACAAGCAAAACATCCCTACTTAAAACAAGCCTAAGAAGCAACAAGTGGATCTGGGTAGGTTTAGCCTCTCAAATGATCATCCTAATCCTCATGATATACGTTCCACTAATGCAAAACATTTTCAGTACAACCGCCCTAGGATTGAATGAGTGGGCTTATCTAGCACTCATCGCCTGTGCAGTGATTTTCGCAGAAGAGGTAAGGAAATGGTTTGCCAGAACATTCCAGAAAACCAGTTGGCTTCCCAAATTCAACCAAAAAATCTCCAGCATAAAAGAAGTAGTTATGAAGTATACCTAGTACCCGGTCTCCCCTTTTAAGAAGGAGGGGAAGCACCTTCTGTCCCTTCTGGGGTCAAAACTTTTTACTTCTTCCAGTTTTAGGGGAATGCAGATTCTGGAAACCATTCCGTGAAGCGAATAGGGGAGCCTAATTAGCCTCATTTCCCCACCTGTCACCCAGGGATCTATGGGATACCTTTTTCTCATTTTCTCAGCTATTTTCTCCCTTTCTTTCCTCCCCATCTTTGAGGCTTCATTGTCCAAAACGTGGATGTGAAAACCTCTACCCGAATATACGAATCGGAGATCCATGAATTCTTTGCTCAGTTCCTCCTGTAACTCAATTGTTTTTCGCCTTACCGTTTTGAATTCGTACATACAAAAGCTTAGTCCCTGGTGCATCTTCATTTTTTTCTCATAGTTTCCGTGGTAGGGGCAGACCACATTCTCCGGGTCAAGGTCAAAGGCCAGTTCCTGTCCCTGGAAGTATTTACAGTTCCAACAGTCCTTTGGTTCCTTCCCACACTTGCTGCATCCCTGGATGTCTGAGTAAAGGTTTCTATCATAGTACACCCCCTCGGGAAGATACTGAAGGATATAATCTCGCACATCCTCAAGGTTTTGGTAGTCATCAACCACCACGGTGTTATTTTTAATGTCTTGGTATTCGGGGAGAACTATGCCCGTGTGCCTTCCCAAAATAAGGGCAAAAACAGTGTTCTCCCTGCCTCCCAACCATTCCTCCACCTTTTTGAGGGGAAACTCCACCTCATAGTACTCCTTTCTCTCCTCCAGCGTAGAGTACCTCATGCCTCTAGGCAAACGGTAACGGGACATAATAAATTGTATAAGCAGGGACTGATAATACTTTTTCGGTGGTCAAAAAATGATAATAGCCGAACTATCAACATTCCCCATAGGAGAAGGAACAAGCCTAAGCAAATACGTTAAAGCAGCAATAAAAGCACTAATCGATTCCGGAGTAAAGGTCACCCCCGGAGCAATGTCCACAGTCATTGAAGCAGAAACACTAGACGAAATATTCAAAGCCACAAAAATGGCCCACGAAGCAATCCTAAAAATGGGAGCAAAAAGAGTAGCCACATCCTTAAGAATAGACGACAGGAGAGACGTGGAGGCAACCGCCGAAAAAAAATTAAAGGCCATAAAAATAACTTAAAATTGCCCAGAAAAAAATCGATGCTCCAAACTCAATGGGTGTGAGGAGGTTTCAATGCCAACTATAAAAGTGGGAGACCTTGACATCTATTATGAGATTCATGGGGAAGAAAACAGGGTGCCTCTGGTTTTAATTATGGGTCTAACTGGCGACATTATGGGCTGGATGTTCCAGATACCAGAATTCTCCAAGAAGTACCGGGTGATTGCATTTGATAATAGAGATGCGGGAAGAACCACCAAGACAGACGTCAGTTACACTATTGAAACCTGCGCCCAGGACACATATAATCTCCTAGTCAGTTTAGGAATAGAGAAAGCTCATATTCTCGGTGCTAGTATGGGTGGCATGATTGCTCAGACCTTTGCTATAATGCATCCTGAAATGGTGAGGAGTTTAATTTTGGCCTGTACAATCCCACGTGCATCCAAGGGTTTAAGTCCCCTTACCCTCTGGAAAGAGTTAGTCAAAGTTGAACCCCGAGAATTATTCCTGAAGGACATGCTTGTTAGAACTTTTACCCCCGAAACTCTCGAAAACATGGAATTCGTAAACGCATCACTAAAATGGTATCTGGAGTATCCCTATCCCCAGCCGCCAGAGGCTTTCATACGCCAGTGTAACGCCATAGAAAAATTCGACGTAACCACACGACTAAAGGAAATTGTTGCTCCAACCCTAGTCATAGTGGGGGAGAGGGACACCCTTACTCCTGTTTGGTATTCGGAAGAGATTGTTTCCAGAATTCCAAACTCCCAGCTAAAAATAATTCCGGGGTGTGCCCACGCCCTTTTCCTAGAAAAGCCACGTGAATTTAACAGGGCGGTTCTTGACTTTCTAGAAAAGCACTAGCGCCACTATTGCATGGATAAGTATTGCCTCTTCTCGGCATAAAATCTTGTAGTATGATTGTGGGTGGTTCTGCTATTCCTTGTGTATGAGTTTGGGTTTTAGTTTTTATGGTTTCTTTTTGTTTATTATGTTTATCGAAAAGTTTAAATATTTAGGGTACCCTAAATCCATGGCGAAAATTTAGGATTACCTAAATATCAATTCACGCCGGTGAAGGTGCCCAATATGGCAGATGCAACACCCATCGAAGAAGAATACCTGGAAAGAATCTACCGATTTGAGGAAGCTGGCAAGAAGAGAGTAAAAACCACAGCTCTCGCTGAGGATCTTAAGATTTCTCCCGCCTCAGTAACAGAGATGATTTCTGGCTCCTTGAGCAGGAAGGGATTGGTTGACTACAAGCCTTACAAAGGAGTGAAGCTGACCGAGAAGGGTAGAAGCATTGCCTCCTCCCTTATACGAAAACACCGTTTAGCAGAAAAGTTGCTGGTAGACGTAGTGGGAGTTAAATGGTGCGATGCACATCAAGAGGCCTGCAAACTTGAACATGCACTGTCTGAAGATGTTGTGGACAAAATTGATAATACCCTCGGTAAGCCTGACAGTTGCCCCCATGGAAACGTTATACCCGGTCCTGATGGAAACGCGAAAACCGATAATTCCATACCGTTAACTGATTTGGAACCATCCCAAATAGTTGAGGTTGCCCGAATCTCCAATGAGAAAACTGAAATATTAAACCAACTATGCTCATTGGGCATACTTCCCGGTGTGAAGCTAAAATTGGTGCAGAAAACCCCTTTAGATGGTCCGGTGCTTGTGGATTTAGGTAAGTGCCAAATAGCCTTGGGGCATGATATAGCAAAACTGATTCGAGTTAAGCCCGCATAAAAACTTTTGGTGGAATGCCGTTGCCGAAATTCAGGAGACGCTGGGGGCGGGGCAGTGCCGAGGCCTGGGGTCCTCGGCGAGGTAAACTTTTGTCCAAGAGTCGTAGGCAGGAAGGAGAAGATAGGTCCATAAAAATATATTTAGCGGGCAATCCTAACGTTGGGAAATCTGTGATCTTCAATAAGCTTACGGGCATTAATGTTATTGTTTCCAATTATCCGGGAACCACGGTAGAGGTAATGCAGGGTACACTGGAGGTTGATGGCCAAAAAGTAGTTTTTAAGGATCTTCCGGGAATCTACTCTCTGGGAGCCACCTCCAAGGATCAGGAGGTTGCCGTGAGAGCCATACTCGAGGAGAAACCTGACGTCATAATAAATGTGGTTAACGCTTTTAATCTGGAGCGCAACTTGAACCTCACCCTTCAATTATTAGAACTGAATGTTCCAGTGGTTATTGCCCTCAACCAAGTGGACTTTGCAGCCAAGAGAGGCATATTGGTAGACGCAAAGAAGCTCGAAGACATACTGGGTGTGCCAGTAATTCCCACAGTGGCGATTCACGGTAAGAACATTAGAAAACTGTTAGAAACAGCTCTTCTGGAAGCCACAATTGAACACAAAAGAGAACACGTGTACCACCATCATGGACTGCATCACCTGCACGAACACTTACACGACGTTCACCATTTTCACGAAGAAGGAACACCACTACAACTCATAAATGAGAAAATAAATCACAAGCAGGAAACCGAGACTCCAAGAACCAGATTCTTTAGAGGATTTGGTAGAAGACGTAGAAGAGGAATACTAGAAAGAGCAGAGATTTCAGAAATGGAGGGAGAAGAAGGGAAACCCCAGCTGGAAGGCGAGTCAGAGTTAGAGGTTCCCAGAGGTGGAATGGGGCGGTGGGTGCCTCACAGGCATAGGTTTAGCGATGTTGGCTACAGTTTAGATGTGGAGCGGCTGATTAGAAGGTTGGAGGCGAGGATAACTCGTGAGATTCCCACCGAAGAGGTAGCTTCTGCGCGGGTTGTTGCTAAGTGGCTTTTGGAGGGCGACTGGAAGGCTGCGGAGTTGGCTATTAAGGGTGAACTTAGTCCTTCTTTGAGGAATTTTGTTTCCAAATTGAGGAGGGAGATTGAGTGGAGATTTGGTGAGAAGCCCGAAACGCGCATTTCCAAGGAGAGGTACGCTCTGGCTGGGGAAATAGCCAAAAACGCGACTGTGGAGAAATCTGTGAAGCCCTCTCTTCGAGATAGGTTGGACAGCATAACTTTATCCTATTATACTGGGATACCCTTCCTTTTAATGGTGGTTGCGGGAATATTCGCCTTACTATTTTTCGGTGGGGGCTTTTTGGAGGGAGTTATAACCTCATTTTTTGAGGATGTAGTTACACCATTTGTGAATAATGTGCTGGGATACACTTACTTCGACCTGTATACACAGTTTCTGTATGAGTTGGTTAGTCCGGAGTACGGTTTGGTGCTTCAATTTTGGTTGCCTCAGGTTCATCCCTATCCTTTTTTGGTTAAAGACCTAGTTATCGACGGTGCGTTTTTAGGGGTTCAGGCAGTGTTTGCCATCGCAGTTCCCTACATTTTAACTTTTTACATAGTTCTGGCACTTTTGGAGGATACAGGTTACCTTGCCCGAATAGCTTTTCTGCTTGATAACGTGATGCATAGGTTTGGTTTGCACGGAAAATCCATAATTCCCCTTCTGGCTTCTCTGGGCTGCAATGTTCCGGCTCTGATGAGCACCCGCATTTTGGAGGGCAGAAAACAGCGTTTAATAGCATCCTTCCTAATAGTTTTGATTCCCTGTTCTGCTAGGACATCAGTCATACTGGGCTCCGTAGCCTACTACATTGGAATGCAGTATGCCCTAATGGTTTATTCCATCATATTGGGTGTTGTTGTGGTTTGCGGGCTTGTTCTCTCCAGGATTCTGCCTGGAACATCTCAAGGCCTGGTGATGGAGATGCCCCCCTACCAGGTTCCTTCTCTGGGCGCTGTTATCCAAAAAACTTGGATTCGGCTGAGGGAATTTTTGTACCTTGCCCTGCCACTAATCATTGTGGGAAGCGTGGCTTTGGGTGCTTTATCCTTCTTTGGATTTTTGGACGCCATCATTCAACCTATGGCACCTTTCATGGCTAACTGGTTAGGGTTGCCCTCCATAACCAGCGTAACTCTATTTTACGGCTTGCTGCGCAAAGAGATGACTGTGCAGACTCTCCTGGTAGTTTCTCAACTGAAACTGGGAATAACGGACTTGGGTCTCCTTTTGACCCCCACCCAAATGGTTGTCTATGCCGTGGTGGTTTCCCTCTACTTCCCCTGCTTGGCAGCATTTGTGGTGCTATCCCGGGAAATGGGTCTCAAATATGCCGTGACTGTCTCTCTGGTCACTATTTTGCTTGCCCTATTTTTAGGCGGAGTAATCTGGCACATTTACCTTTTGCTGAACCCCATACCCCTGGATCAAGTTTGGCTGTACTTCGTAAACTTTTTGTCCTCCATAAGCCTTGGGTGACCCTCTATGTCCATTACTGCCTTTCGGGCTTTTTTCTCTCTTTTCACTTCTTATTCTAGATAGCAGGATTATGCCGGCGATTATTATGGCTAGCCCTGCCAGTTGATAAATGGAAACCTTTTCTCCTGGGAATATCCAGGCTAGAATCACTGAGAAAACGGGGTAGGGAGCTATGATAGCCGTGGCCTTGGAGAGATTGATTCTCTTTATTGCCTCGTACCACACAAGTATTGAACCGATGTAAACTATGATTCCTTGGAATAAGAATAGTAGGATTATTCCAACGTCAGTTAGGAGTTGGTATTGTCTAAAGCTGGGGTTTAATGACAGTAGGAATAGGAGTACTCCCCCGTAAAGCACTCTTCCGGCTGCGACGATGAAGGTGTTGGTCTTTTCAAAAGTTTTCCGCGCATATACATGGCCTATTTGCCAAGCGAGTGGAGTTAGCAGTATGAGGATGTCTCCCGCGTTTATGGATAGGACTCCATTGTAGAGGACTATTATGGTGCCGCAGAGCACAAGTAGAGTCGCCGCTATCTGCTTTTTTCTTATCAATTCACCAAGAAGGAAAAAACTTAGAATGATGGAGAATATGGGCTCAGTTTGAAGCAGAATGGAGGCGTTTATTCCACTGGTCATAGTTGAGCCTATAAAGAACAAAATGGAGGAGAGGAGGGTTCCGAAAAATCCTATCAAAAACAGGTTTCCCAGAAGCTCTCTGGTGAACAGTTTTCTTAGCTCTCCCCTGAGTTTTAAAACTAGGAGCATGAACCCCGCTCCCACAAGTGCACTTATGGCCGCGAAAAAATGGGGTTCACCAAGCCCACACCATACTTGGTAATGACTGGAAACAATCCCGCCAAAATTATTTCCAGCACACAAAAAATTAGTCCCTTCCGTTCGCCGTTTACCGCAGTCACCAGGTTCACCAGTTTCCCAATAAATGGGGTGGAGAAAAGCGTCACCACTATTTATTCTTTTTCAACAACATGAAACCATTTCATTCTACCGAGGAATTGGTAGGCTCAACAACCTTTTCCTCTTTTCCCGGGATTCTTTTTTCTCTCCTCTCACTATGAATCCTTGAGAGAAAAATAATCCCCGCAACTATCACTGCCAACCCCAACATCTGGTATATGGAAACCGTCTCGCCCAAGAAGATCCAGGCCAGAATCACTGAGAAAACGGGGTAGGGAGCAATAATGGCAGTGGCCTTAGACAGGTTTATCCTTGCTATGGCTTCATACCATACCAAGGCTGAACAGGCAAACGCCACAATCCCCTGAAAAACAAATATCAGCACCATCCCCGGATCAATTAGAAGCCCAAATTCTCTGAATCCGGGAATGAGAGTCAAAATAAAGAGGAGCAAACCGCCATAAAGGGTTCGACCCGCAGTTACGACGTAGGTGCTAGTTTTCTCCAATGTTTTTCTCCCAAGCACATGTGCTATTTGCCAGAAAAGAGGGGTTAAAAGCACAAATATGTCCCCAATGTTTATGGACAAAACTCCATTGTAAAGAACGATTATTGCTCCACACAGAATGAGGAGGGTTACAGCAATCTGCCTTTTACGAATCAGCTCCCCCAGAAGAAAGTAGCTCAAAACTATAGAGTAAACGGGTTCCGACTGAAGCAAAATGGAAGAGTTCACCCCACTGGTCAAGGTGGAACCAAAAAAGAAGAGAAGAGAAGTGCAAAAGGTTCCAAAAAAGCCAATCAGAAAAAGGCCCAAAGCCAGCTCCCTTGAGAACAGTTTCCTCAACTCCCCCCTAAATTTTAAAACTATGAGCATAAAGCCCCCACCACAAAGCGCACTTATAGCCGCAAAAAACACGGGATTCACAAAACCCACACCATACTTGGTAATCACCGGAAATAGTCCAGCCAGAAAAACGTCAGATAAAGCAAAGAGAAACCCCTTCCTTTCATTGTCCATAACAAATCACCGAAAGCGTTAAAGGACACAGGAAAACTCCATACCCTTATTTACTTTTCGACAAGCACCAAGATTACTACTTATGTTTCAAGTCTAGGTCCTAGGTGATTAGGATTGTCCCCTTTTCAGTAGCATAACCTAATATCTCTTGGTCTTCCGGATTTCACCATTGCCACTGAGTCGAACAAGTGGACTACATGTCCACTAGCATAGCTGCTTTAGCTATGGCATAAATAGAATATTATTCGAAGAATTTTTGGGGATGCTTTGTTGGTGATGTAGAATAGTTTGGCTAGGCCTCAAAAAAAGGGACGCTTAAGCTCATTTCGCGGTTTAGAGCTCTAGGAGGGAAATGGAGCCAAATAAATCTACATCGCCTGCTCTGTTAATGACAATTTTTATATTTTCACATGTAGAATATGACTTGTTTTTGTGAGTAATGAGTCTAAGGGTGATATTTTTGGAGATATCCAAGGATGAACTGGCTGGTAGGGTTAAGAATCTTCAGGAGAAACTGGAACAGGAAAATTTGGACGCTTACCTTGTGGGCAACGGGGAGAATTTCTATTACCTATCTGGACTCGCCTATCGCCCCTACGAGCGACCATTTTTCATGGTTGTGCCCAAGAGTGACACGCCAATTTTGCTGGTTCCCAAACTTGAGGAGGAACACGCCCGAGAAGTGGCTGGAGTGGGGGAAGTACGTTCCTACTGGGAGTTCCCAGCAAAAGAGAGTGAAAGCTGGTTCAAAGCATTAAGGGAAATACTGAAAGGCTACACCAGTCTGGGCGTGGAAACCAGTCTGCCCCTAAACTATTTGAGGTATTTGCCGGAGGTTGTGGCGAAGGACCTGGTAGAGGATTTGAGGCTGACTAAATCCCAGAGGGAAATTGAAAAGATTAGATTCGCCTCCGAAGTAGCTGACAGGGCAGTAGAAGTTTTAATGGGAAATTCTGGAGAAGGAGTCATCGCTCTTATGGCTATAGCTAATGTGAGCACCGAGGTTTACATGAAGGTTCTAGGCAAAAATCCTAACGCTAATTTGATGGTGACTGGGAGTACTGCAGCGGTGTGGCCTGCGCCCATATCTTCTATGCCTCACAGAGCTCCTGGACCCTTTGATGTGATAAAGGCGGGTCTCCCCAACGTGGCCCTGGCTACGGTGCAGGCGGACGGCTACTCCGGTGAGTGTGAAAGAACATTTTTTGCCACAAGCGTCGAAGAAAAAGCCAAAAAAATCTTTGAAGACGTAATGGAGGCTCGCTCCAGAGCCCTAGAAATGGTCAGAGAGGACGCACTGTGCTCAGAAATTGACCTCGCAGCCAAGAACTATCTAATTGAGAAAGGCTACAGAGAAAATCTCCTCCACAGAACGGGACACGGCATAGGAATAGGCACCCACGAAGCACCATGGATAGCTGAAGGATACGATAACCCCCTCAAAGAAAACATGATTATAAGCATAGAACCCGGAGTCTACCTTCATGGCTACGGCGGAGTAAGACACTCCGACACCGTGCTTGTCAAAAAGAATGGCTACGAACTACTCACCAAGTTTCCCAGAGAGCTAGAAAAACTAGTAATCCCCAAAAAGACAAAATAATAACAAACTTGATCAACAGAGAAAAACCACAGTTTTTTGGGAATCCTTCATTTTTTGTATAAAAAAGCGCCCCACCTTCTTGTTGGGATTTTTATTCTTGTGGGGTTTGGATGTATTTTTTTGGTTTTTTTGGGGGGTGAGGGATGTTTTTCCATACTGCGTATTTGTTGATAGTGAGTATGTGGATTCTATTTTTTGGTATCAAAATTTTTTTAAGGGTTGGCTGGTTTCTTTAAACATGGTGGCCGTGAATGTTTCGGGGTTCTCTTGGAAACGATGAGCCGCACTACTTTTCTGTTGAATTTGAGAATCCCGTAAAAAAATTTTGTCTTTTCTTTAAGGAGCTTCTTTGGTTTTTGTATTGTTGCGGGGTGGCTGGATTAAATGGACAGAGACATTATTACTGTTTATCTTTTGCTGAGGTCGAAGGGAGAGCTTAGTTGGGAGGATTTATTGAGAGAGTCGAGTCTGGATGTAGAGAGGTTATCACGTATTGTTCTGTTGCTTCAATTGAAGCAGTATGTTAAAAAGGAGGGGAACAGACTCATTTTTTTGGGTAAAAAAAAGATGGGTATGGGGGGAAACGGTGATAAAGTTTTGGAGTGCACCGACTACTACCATGATAGGCTCTGTGAGGGTCCAAATGAGGGTAAAGCGTTCAGAAGTGTTAACGACATATTAGAGTTAAAAATAAGGAAAAGAGTCCCCCTCGAAATCTTTCTGGACGGAAAATCTTTACCGGCGGAGCTAGTTATTAATTTGGATAGAGGGGAGGGAAAAATCGAGATTGTCTATGACAAAAAAGTTTTAAGTGTTCCCCACTACATTGATTACGATTCCCTCTTAATCGATGTATTCGAAGTATTCCAGTTCTACAAGAAGTATGCCGAGAAAAAAGGAGACAGGTTCCTCATCTCAAACGCCTATAGCCTATTCCACAAAATCGCCAACTGCGATGGGGAAGAGGAGGAAAGCCCATTATCCCCATGCCACACCACAACCCAATTGGAGTTTGATGCCTCATCCACCTGCTTCCAGATTTGCCGCGCAATAACCGAAATATTGAACATAGAGAATATCACCTTAACCATCGACACCATAACCCGAGCCTGCCAATTATCAGAAAGAGAAATACGAGACCTAAAGAAACTAGACTTCTTAAAAAAGTATGAGATCTCCACAGCATACACCTTTCCACTCTCACCATTCGAAATTGGAATCCTAGTAATGGGAAAACGTGGCACACCACTCTGTCTACTAAACGGCTACCAACTATTTGCGGAAATCCCGGTTCGGGAAACCCCAAAATCCATAGAAATCGACTTCTCAAAAGTAGTGGAAAAATACGCAGAAAACGCAAAAACAAACAATGGAAAAAACAGTTTCGACATAGACAAAATATCCAAACTGTTCTTCTCAATGTTCAACGAAGAAAAAAACGTAACAGACCTAGAAGAATCACTAAGCCAACTCCAAAACAGAGAAGAAATAGACCTACTAAACACCCTCCACCTCATAAGCTGCCTCACCCTAGAAAACCAAACCAAAGAAGTCACAGCAAAAATCACCTACAAAACCCGAAGCTGAGAAACTGGCCCACAAGTTCACGGCTTCAACTTAAAATCTAAGAAACAATTTGTAGCTTTTGGACTACACACTTAAATTTATTCACTTGGTGTGAATAGGCTGTGGGTAACAGGATAATATTTATCCGTTCTGACCCAGCGTTAACTTATGTAACCTCGGGTCTTCCTCCCTCGATTTCATGGCCATGCATTACCCACAATTATTTTGGGTAATTCTTTCTCTTGGATTTTATATCATGTGTGTGATAATTTTCATTGTAGGAGCGGGAAAATATGCATTTTTAGCATAAAATTGGAGAAAAACAATTACTAGTAGCACTTATGGGTAATGTATAGGATTTCATGGGGAGGCGTTCGCCCCAAGGGACAGTTGAAGCGGGCGCATTTATCTTTTTTTGGAGGAGGTTTCCCGCGGCAGTTACATTCTGCTCCTCCCTCATTTCCCGCTTTGGGCATCCTCATCAACCTGTATTCATTCGGGCTTCTACCCCACATGTCGAACATAGGCTTAAGATGCCATGATAATCATTGAGGTTGTGCACATCAAATAAAATTAATGTTGGGCGGTTCCGGAACTGTTTGGCAGTTGGCTTCTCAAGTTAACAAACTTTATTCTAAATAGATTCAGTTTTAAATTCCCTACTACTCTACGACACGCTTCCCCTTCTCTCCCTCACCACCAGCCCAGGCCTAATCCTAATAGGAACACTATTCTTCATCGTGGATCTGAGGAGAAAAGCCACATAAAAGCAAGTATAACCTCCCTTAACCATCTTTTTCCTCTACACTATTCTCTTAGACAACTTATTTAATGGAATATGGTCAAGGGTAGACATGCTAGACCTGTAGCTTCAATACATCACCTAACGCCTCACGGGTTCGTCGGAGTCCTTCTGCTCCGTTCCAAAGTGGCAACCAGCCCGCAAAGCCTTTTTCTCCCTATTTTTGCTACAAGTCTTTGACTTTTTCCGTATTTATTAGTTGGCTGTTCTAGGAATATTTATTAGCAGAAGTGAGTATGCTAATGGTGATGGTGATGGTAATGGTGATAAAAGGTCGTATAGACGATCAGGGTAGAATAGTTATACCAAAGGATGTTAGAGAGAAATGGAATTTAAAGGGGGAGGTAGAAATAGTTGAGGTAGAGGGAGGGGTGTTGATCCGCCCCAAAAAAAGTGGATGGGAAGATTTTCTATCAAGAAAAGTGAAGGTTGACTGGAACAGGGCCATCGCGGTTTCTCTTGAGAAAGTTTCAGTCGACGAGTTGATTTTTGGTGTACCATAATGTTGAGGAAGATGATTGACACTAATATCTTAGTATATGCCCTTGTGGAGGGTCATCCTGCAACAGCCACATGCGATGACTTCATCAGGAGAGTGAGTGAAAAAAAGTTGCTGGTGACCACACCTCTAACCCCATTCGAAATCTACTATGTGCTCTGGAGGATTTATGGGTTAAACAGAAACAAGGCATTTGAACAAGCGGTTTCCCTCTTTGATTCTCCAATGGAGTTCACACATATCACGGAAGAGGATGCACATATGGCTCTCAGAAAAGTTGTGGAGCACTCTATAGAAGCAAATGATGCCCTGCTCTTAATCTCCTGTCTAAAACAGGGTGCATCCTCATTAGCAACAGATGATAAGAGGCTGCTGAAAGCCTGTCAACAGGAGGGAGTCCACACCGAAGAGCCAATAGATACTAAAATCAGTCAAAATATGGAAATGTGGGAGAAAGAGAAGTTGCCAGAGAAAGGTGTTCAGAGAATGCTTCTCAGAGTCTACAATTGGCTACTAGATACGAATCCTAAAGTTGCAGAGGAGTTTAAACAAGCCACACATAGTATGAAAAGATTACCCTAAAAGTCATAGAGCCCCTTTTTATCTCTTAAACACTAGTTTGACCATGCCAAACTATAATTCCCGTTTCAAAGCTTGCTAAAAATAGAGAAAAACTACTTCTGCCTAAGGGTAAAAAGGCAAAAATCATTTAGAAAACGGTAAAAACATGTCTAATGGCCCTTACAGATTCTCTGCTAACACCTGAGCAAATTATTGGAATCCGGGTGGGTAGCTTGAAACCCTTTTACTGTGGGAATCACAAGCATAAGTCATGGGTGACCTTTTTAAAGTGCCAATGTACTTATTACCCAAACCCAACAGCGCAAACCACTCATTCCTATTGGAAATTGCCGAGTTCTTTTGGAGGCAACATATGTGGACTAGTAAAGAGGAGATTCGAGAGTATGTGTGGAACCTGATGGTTAGAGAAAAAATTGCCGCCTTCCCCATCCCTCCGCACGGCAGGATACCCAACTTTGTGGGGGCCGCAGAAGCCAGTAGACAAATTAGGAAACTTCCCGATTACCGGTTGGCAAGATGTGTTTTCTCCCCACCAGACGCAGTCCTCATGTCTTTCAGGCGAATGGTTCTCAACGATGGCAAAATATTGGCGTATTCCACTCCCCACATGAAGAGTTTCAAAATGATGAAGCCGGGAAAAGAAGTGAAGGTGTCCATCAAAGACCTTATTGGAGGCGGCGAACCTTTAACATTGAATGTGGACATTGCGGTGGTGGGAAGCGTGGCAGTGGACAGAATGGGAAACCGTATAGGCAAGGGCTCTGGATACGGCGATAAAGAACTAGCCTATCTAAAGGAGAGAAACCCCAAACTCCTATCCGGAACCCTCGTCCACTCCACACAAGTTTTCGACGACTTCTCACACCTAGTAGGAGAACACGATATACCCGTAGACTTTATACTAACCGAAAAAGAACTAATAAAAACCAGGCATTAACCACTTAAACCAGCGCTGAACCCTGAAACCTCGGGTAAGTTTTACGTGTGGTCCCTCATAGAGAAAACAGTATGAGTCAAGTATGTTCCAAGGGCCTTGTGATGATTCTAGGGTTTTGGTGCGCAGTTAAAAAATAGTTGTTCATCAATACTGGAAAAATCTGCAATATGATCTCTAAAAATCGAAGAGGGGAGTGGAATATCTTTATATTTTGCGAAGCCTTAGTTCACTCGTTGAATTGGGTAGGAGGTAAGTAACATGACCAAGAAGGGCGAGAAATACAAATGCGAAGATTGCGGAATAATTGTGGTCGTCGAAGATCCATGTGGATGCTCCGCGTGTGACATAATATGCTGTGGAGAGCCAATGAAAAAAGTCGAAACAAAGAAGAAGTAAAAACAGAAGCAGAGTTACGTCGATACCCCCATTTTTTTCCATTTTCTCCGATCGCCACACCTACATATTCATAAAAGGAACCGCGTACTTTAATTAACACTTTCTAGGCATGCAGACTGCTATCTAAACATGGATAGTAACGGTAAGGTCTAAAGTTATAGCCCCTCTTTCCCTTTTTTTTGAGCGGAATTTCTAAACCTAGGAGAAGAGTACTATCAAGTTTAATTTTCTGAGACCTATACCTCTGCCAAGTAAAAAATAGGAATTGGGAACAATAAAAATGAGGATTTCCGCGTAGTTAGTATCAGTATAATTTGTTAAGTTTCTCTCTTTTGGTCGCCGCGCTATTTTTTATATGTAGTAGGTGGGAGTTTTTTGGATTACCACCAATTGTTGGAGGAAGAGGTCCTCAGAAATGGCTCCGGAAAAGTCTGTTTTTTCGTTTATCACCACTTTGGGTGTGCCCTCAACATTGTATTTTTGGGCTAGATTTGGAAATATTTGGATGTCCACCAAGTCCACCTTTACGTGTTCGTTTTCCACCGCGAACCTGAAAGCGGAACGGGTTACCATTGGGCAGTAGGGACACGTAAGTAGGATAAAAACTTGAATATATGTGTCCTTTTTGATGGACTGTAGCAGCTTTCTATTGTTTTCTGAGAGGTCGGTGGTTCCCCTAGAAACATCTAGGAGCAACTCTGTGAAGGGTCTAAACTCGTAGCCGTAGGGTAAACCATAAATGCGTATACCGTAATCCCTCCTGCCCATAACTGCGATTGCTGGAATCCTCTTTATTCCATATTCTTTAGCCTTATCGCTGTCCTCCATGTAACTGTATACTTCCAGCTTTATCTTACCTGATAATCCGCGGACCTCCTCCAAAAATTCCCTAACAGTGGAACATATGGGACACTCGTTCTCCTGGCTGAAAAAAACCAGTTTAACCTCATCTCTAAACTGCCTCTCAAACAATCCACTCAAACGCTTCTTATCCGCCTCAGAGATAAATCCCATCTTGCAACCCTCACAAAAACTTCTACACAAACATTCATACGCTCACGCGTTTCAGATAGAATGTGAAAACCAAATATTTCATGGTAAACCACATTAATAAATTCTAACGTACCTAAAAAGTTTTTAGTGCACTTGGGGTTTGGAGCTGTTTGGGAGACGAATTTTCTTCAAAAAAATGGGGTTTTGGCTCCTTTTGGAGATAAATCCTGTGAAGACGCCTTATAGAAAATGGAGGAATAATAGAGGAAATGAGAACCACGCAGGAAGGCGGCTTTTGAAAACCAAACCCAGGAACAACCAACAAGCAATGCAATGAAAACTTTTTACATCAGTTTATAAAAGCAAAATGGTTCATTTTCGAGTTCACAGAATAGAGACAAATAGAACAGTAATGGAATTGCCGCTGTAGGGATGTTCTCCCTCGTCTAACCAGCAGTGTAACCATGGGCCATAATAACACGCTTGCAACCCAAAAGGAAAACGCAATTTGTCTCTCTGGCACCATATCTGAATTCTCAAATTCTACAATTTTAACATTTATTGCCACAAATTTTGGTAACTACGACAATCCGAAACAGTAACAAAGAAGTGGCCTTCACAAGTTTAAAAACACTAATTTCTATTCTGTTATAGATGACAGACTGGTCACTCTTCCATTAATAGTGCTTATTTTCCTTCAGGTCTTGAACCTGACAAGCCTAATACTGACGAATCTTAATACACTGTGTATATTAGTGGTTGCTGTGCGGAGGCCTTTGTAAATAACTAGTTATGTGATGACGCATGAACAATGGCTAGGAACATTGGGATATTGTTTTCTGAAAGATTTCAAGTGCCTTGTCCACTTCCTCTCTTGTTACTATTAGGGGCGGTGTGAAGAGCAGTATGGAGCTGTTTCTGGTTCTCATTGCAGAGTGCCCTATAATTAAGCCATTAAAAATAGACTTCACCTGCAGTTCCCTACCCTTCTCCATGTCTGGCTCTTTACTGTCTTTGTCTTTTACAACTTCTAGGCCTATTAGGAGTCCTTTGCCCCGCACTTCTCCAAGAAAGGGGTGTTCCTCAGAGATTTCCTTCAAACCGCTTAGGAGATATTCACCCATCTTTTCCGCGTTTTTTGATAGATCCTTCTCAACGATGACCCTAATGTTGGCTAGTGCTGCGGCGCAGGCTAAAGGATGATTCATGCTGGTGATGCCCATAATTCCCCGCTCCACATATTTCGGAGATAGCTCTGGAGCTACACCCAAAGACTCTGCTATCTTCTCCTGCACCAAGACCGCCGAGCAAGGAACGTAGAGGGAGGAAATTCCCTTAGCCAGAGTCATTATGTCCGGAACCACATCCCAGTGTTGACATGCAAACAGTTTTCCGGTGCGACCGAAACCCGTGAGAACCTCATCCATTATTAACAGGACATCATATTTATTACAGATTTCCCTAATCATTGGAAAGTATTCCTTTGGGGGAATGATGACGCCGCCCCACCCTATTATTGGTTCTGCTATAACCGCAGCTACCTGTTTGGGATCCTCGTAGTGAATGGCATAATCAATTATTCTAGCGCACATAACATCACATTCTGGATACTCCAATCCGAAATCGCACCGGTAACAGTAAGGCGGTGGAACGTGAATAAAGCCGGGCAAAACCGGGTCAAAGTCCATTTTATAGTTGAGAACCCCACTCGCGCTCAGGGCGGCGGCTGTGTTCCCGTGATAGCCGCCCCACCGGGCAATGATTTTAAATTTTCTCGTAGCTCTCCGGACTATCTTGAGGGCCATTTCGTTAGCCTCGGAGCCCCCACTAATCATAAAGCACCTAGTCAAACCTTTCGGAGCTATTTCTGCTAATACTCTCATGAGCTTAGCAGAGGAAGGATTTACCGCCAAGCCAGTCAGACCCGCCGATGCGTCCAACTGCTTTTTAATAGCGTTTATTACATCACGGTTCCCATAGCCAATGTTCACACAGGTAGTACCCGCCAAGAAATCCAGATACTTGCTACCCTGAGCATCGGTGAGAGTAACACCCTCAGCCTTAGTGATAACTGCAGGAATATTCTCGTGCGGGTGAAAACCAAAACTTTTATCCCATTCTAGGAGTTGGCTCGGATCATCGGTCGCCAATATTTTGTCTATCTTTTCAAGTAAGACCAAAGAAATCACCCTTCACTTTTTACACATTTGGGGGAAGAATCCGATTTCCCTTTTTCAAAAACCTATTAAAAAGGATTATCTAATTTTTTTTGGGCTGAGTAAGGTGGTATACGCCTCCCTCCCTTACTAGATTAACTTTGCGATTTTGTCTCCAATCTGCTTGAATCTTTCCTCGGTGCCTTCTTCAAGTGGTCCCTCTCTTCCCATTACTATGGCAGAGGAGTAGGGCAGTATAATCTTCATTTTGAGTTTTCTTAGTTCTCCTTCAATTTTTTTCGCCGCGCTCCCCGAAATCCGAATATTTATTTTGGTTTCGAAGGCAAAAGCATTCATACCGCCAACTTCTAAACTTTTCAGTTTTTTAAGAAAGCCCTTCACATTTTTGGATATTCCGAACGCGTGTGTTGGACCGCCTATTGCTAGCAAATCATATTCTTTCAATCGGCTAATTTCTACGTTTTGGACATTGACGGTGTCGACCTGAACTCCCTGCTCTTCCATTCCAGATGACAGTGCCTTCGCTACCTTCTCAGTATTCCCAAATATTGTGTCATATACTACAATTGCCCTCTTCATTTTAATCCCTTTATAAATAAATATATTCGACTAGTTAAAATATATCATAGAATTTCATACTCTTAATACTATTGTATCTTCTATGAACAGAAGGGAAAACAAAATTAGTTTTGAATGGGCAACTGGAACTCGCGTGAACAGCACCCCCTCCGCTTCCCCTCAATTGCTCTCTTCTGCTTCCATTTGGATGCAGCGACAGATATCTCAAGCAATCTGGTTTAAAATATCCTTGCAGGAAGAAAAAATTACTTCAGTGAGGGATATTTGGAACTCATTTAGAGCTTTAACCGTAATAGCTGGGCGTTCTTTGAATAACCACCAGTTATTGCACGAAGAGTTCTTCGGCGATAGCTCCGGAGAAATCAGTCTTTCCATTAATTATCGCTTTAGGTGTCCCTTCAACATGGTACTTCTGCGCCAGGTTGGGGAATATCTGGATGTCAATCATGTCTACTCTTATGAGGAGATTCCCAATTGAGAATTTGAATGCTAAGCGGGTTACCAGGGGGCAGTAAGGACACTTTAATAGAACGAATATCTGAATAAGAGTTTCCTTATTCATCGTCGCCAGCTTTTTCCTGTTCTCCGCAGAAAGGCCCGTTGTCCCTCGAGAGGCATCCATTAATAGCTCGGTAAAAGATCTAAACTCGTAGCCATAAGGCAAACCGTAAATACGAATACCATAATCCCTCCCTCCAACAACGGCTATTGCCGGCACCCTAGCTATCCGGTACCCCTTAACCTTATCCTCATCCTTAAGAAAATCATAAACTTCCACTTTAATCTTGGCGGATAAGCCCGCAACCTCGTTTAAAGTTCCTTGACTGCCGTGCAGGCGGGGCACTCGTTCTCCTAACTGAAAAAACCAGTTTAACCTCATCGCTAAACTGCCTCTCAAAAAATCCACTCAAACGCCTCTTATCCGCCTCAGAAATATACCTCACATTAAAACCCCACAAAAACACTTCACAAAACAGATTATACTCTTTCACAAATAAAACTTGTTCGCCACTCCTCCCACAATATTTTTCGGGTTAGAGTTCTAGGACCTGCATTCTTGAGTATCCCCTTTTTTCAAAGTCGTAGTCTAGGAGTTCGATTTTTTCGGGAACAATTTTCAGTATCAATTTTCTTCTCCCCCGAACAATTTTCTGAGCCTCTTCAAACCCCTCGTCCCCCTCCCTCAAAAAAATCAGTCTATCCCTGCCGCTTGCAGTAATCTGCATCCCCTGAATTTTGCCCGTATCCATGGGAGTATAAATTCCAATACTAACAATGGGGTTCTCCTCAATATTCTTCACCTTCCTTCCCGGCGAGAGACCCACATAAATGTTGAAACTCTCCTTCTCTGTATAAAAATCCAGTGGAGTGGCCCGGGGAACATTATTGCTACAGGTACAGAGAACCAGCTCCTTCCTCTCATCCAAAAATTTCCGTATCTCTCTTCTGAGCTCTTCCTCCGGCATCTTCCTACCCTTCTCCATAAAAAGCCCCACCACCATACCAAGCACATTTATATTTTAAACACATATACTTATTATCGGATATTTAATGCTTTGGATTCCTGTTTTCTCCATAATTCCCCCAATTTGTGTGTTAGGAGCTATCACTTAATCTCTTTGTAGGTGGTTTCCACTCCCTTCTCCCATATTTTGTAGGTTATGATCTCTTTACACTTTTCCTTAAACTCCTCCAACCTTTTTTCATTCTCAAAAAGGAGTAGTACGCAGCCTCCGCCTCCCGCTCCACAAACTTTTCCCGCATCAGCCATTCCAACCAGTTTCTCAATTTCGGGGGTGGTCACCGTGGGTATTCTGCTCTGCCAGTAAAATGTGTCTCTAACCAGCTGCCTCACCCTGCGCATGTCCTCCGAGAGAAGTTCATCCCTCATCCTAGTGGCTATTTCACTCAGCTTCACCAGGATGGGTTCCACGTAGGGATAACTGGCATAAACGAAGAAGTGGCGTGGACTGCGAGACTTTCCAGTGTTAACGAGAACCGCTAGGTCTTGGAGCCCCCTCCTCAACTCCTCTGTTAGAGGAATGGGAACCCTATAAAAACTGTCCCTATAGAACTCCCAATAGTTCAACCCTCCATAGGTGCTAGCGGCCATATCCTGCATTCCACAAACATTTTCCTGCAACTCCCTCTGATAAGCCCTCAAAAGAATTTTTTCCCGCTCATATAAACCATCCTCCACCACCGCCTTCACCACATTGTAGCCACCACTGGTTCCAAGACCCATACCCAGCCAACCGCAACTAATCTCGTTCCCATCATAAATCTGAAACTTGTCAATAGCGAAATTCACAAGAGCACCCACATGTTCCTCAATGAATGGGGCGGCATCAGTCCAACCACCACTCAAATCCACCCGCAGAGGAGCCCTAACCTTCCAAACCATAACACCACTTCCAAAGACAACATACAGCACGAATTCTTCAACCCACAAACCACAAACAAATAACTTCCAGACCTGATTCCAAGCAAGCAAAAAATTCTTCATTTATTTCCAAACTATTCTGAAGCAATAATTAAAATTTTTTCAACAAGTTCTAGGCGCAAAGTAGTAAGTATTTATTTTTGATTTTGTGCGGTATGTAAAAATTTTCCCAAAAAACATTTTTGGGCTCAAAAATGGAGAAGGAGGCTTAGGAAGCCTTCCCAAAAAACAGGGCCCACAACAAAAATTACACACCCCCAAACAAAAAATACATACACATTACATTACGCCTGCGACGGCTTAGTAAAAATTTTTAAGGTAGATACCTTATATAAAATCAATAAATTGTTATAGGGACGTGTTCATTGGAACTGAGTTCTTCCTCAGAATTTCTGCCCTTTGACGCTTACAATCACTTTACGGGTTTGAGGTGTTATGGTTTGGAAGGTTAG
>JAHAWU010000008.1:25380-49003 GCA_018383815.1 Candidatus Jordarchaeia archaeon
TAAATGATTTTGATAGCTGGATGGGGGAGGAGATGCCTTCTGGAAACTATCTGGTTCTTGGCCCACCTAAGGTGGGGAAAACAATTTTTGTTAATCAAATTGCCTACATGTCGGCTCTGGCAAAAAGGTCCGTCGTATACGTTACCCTGGACAGTTCACCGGAAAATATTAAGGCGCGCATGAAAGAGTTCAACTGGGACGTGGAGCCCTTTGAGAAAGAAAACCTTTTCCAGTTTGTGGACGGCTTCACCCTCTGGTACACGCGTTCCCAAAAGAGAGATAACGAGTTCTCTGTGGAGAGTTTAACCAACATTTCCAAACTTTTATCAGTAATTGTAGAGGCCCATAATAAGACTGGATCAAATGGAATCATCATTCTGAACTCCCTCTCCACCCTGCTGGAACACGCAGAATTCCAGAAATCCTACAGCTTCATGACTGGGTTGAAAGCATTAACCGAGGAGAGAAACTGTCTAGGATTCGCTGTTATTACCAACGGGATGCACCCAGACATGCAGATAAACGCCTTCAAACACATAGTTGATGGGATAATCGAAATGAAGTTCCAAACAGACAACGAAAAAATGACCCGAAAAATAAGAATAGTAGGACTGGGAGCACGACTAAGCCTCCTCAACTGGAGAGAATTCACCATAACGCCAGACGGAATCAAACTGGCACCATTAAATAAGTGAACCACAAAAAGAGAAAAACATCCAAAAACAGCAATCCCAAACGCAGAAAAGTGTTCCCTCACAAGCACCCTTTTTCAGCCGATTCTTCTCTCCTATACGTTATTTCCACTTCTAGATTCTCTCTAAACTTTCTAAGATAAGTGCAAGTTTTCACTGGGTTAATTCTATAACCTGGACTTGCAATTGGGGTTTTTCCCTTTTTTGGATTGATTTTAGGGGGATTTCTTTTTTGTTGCTTTTTTTAGCTGGTTTGTGTATTCTCTTAGTGCCCTGAGCATTTCTTCCTCGTCGTTATGATTGTGCTTATCTTCTATGATTTTTACGATTTGGCTTCCCACAATGGCGGCGTCCGCGCCCCTCTGTATCACTGTTCTTACGTGCTCCGGTGTTGATATCCCAAAGCCTACAGCTAGAGGTATTTTTCCCCGCGTGATAGTAAGAGTTTTTTCAATTAATTTTATGGTTTGTTCCTGGACCTTCTCTCGGGCTCCGGTCACCCCATAGATTGAGACGAGGTAGAGGAAACCCGAAGTATTCTCCACAATCCTCTTTAGACGCTCCAGGGGTGTAGAGGGAGCAGCTAGGAATATAGTGTCCACCTCATTTTTTACAGCAATTTTCCGGTATTCTCCCGCTTCTTCTATGGGTAGGTCTGGAACGATTACTCCGCTGATTCCTGAGGCTTTGGCGGTTTCAAAGAAGTTTTTGATTCCCATGCGGTAAATGGGGTTATAATATGTGAGTATTACCAGGGGGGTTTTGTTCCTCTGCCTGATTTTTTCAGCTATTTCCAGAACTTTTCTGGGTGTGGTTCCAGCCTGCAAAGCCTTCGCGGCCGCACTTTGAATGGTGGGGCCGTCTGCTATGGGGTCTGAGAAGGGTATCCCCAGTTCAACGATGTCCGCCCCTCCCTGGATGAGCATGTCTGCGATGATAAGGGTGTCCTCCAGTTCCGGGAAGCCAGCAGTAATATAGACAATTAGCCCACCTTCACCCCGAGCAGCAAGATCTGAAAATGTTTTTTCTATTTCCCTCATATTTCCACCCCCAAATGTTTGGCAACTACTTCTGCGTCTTTATCTCCCCTTCCAGAGAGGGTCACCACAATAATTTTTCCTCTACCCAAGGCTTTGGCTAGCTTCTTAGCGAATGCCAAGGCGTGGGCCGGTTCAAGCGCTGGAATGATGCCCTCATTTTTTGACAGTTCAAGGAAAGCACTTATTGCCTCCTCATCAGTTGCGGTGACATACCTTGCTCTTCCAATGCCTTTTAGAAAGGCGTGTTCTGGCCCCACACCCGGATAGTCTAGACCCGCTGAAACACTGTGGGTGTTTAGTATCTGGCCGTCCTCATCCTGTATTATGTATGTTAGCATCCCGTGGAAGACTCCTTCCTCTCCTCCGCAGAGCGAGGCAGCGTGTTTTCCAGTTTCGATTCCCAGACCTGCGGCTTCAACTCCGTACAGCTCCACCTGCTCATCGTCCAAGAAGGGGTGGAATGTGCCTATGGCGTTGCTTCCTCCACCTACACAAGCTACAAGGGCGTCTGGAAGCCTCCCCTCCTTCTCCAATATTTGCTGTCTTATCTCATTTCCAATAATGCTTTGAAAGTCCCTCACCATCATAGGGTAGGGGTGGGGACCCACCACGGAGCCTATCAGGTAGTATGTGTCCTGAACGTTGGTTACCCAGTCTCTGAGGGCTTCGTTTATGGCGTCCTTTAATGTTTTTGAGCCGGAGTTTACGGGGTGAACCTCTGCTCCCAGAAGCTTCATCCGGAAAACGTTAAGCTTCTGCCTTTCCACATCTTCAGCGCCCATATATATTTCCGCTTTCAGTCCCAGGGCGGCGCAGGCTATGGCGGTGGCCACTCCGTGTTGTCCCGCTCCAGTTTCTGCAATTATTCTGGTTTTGCCCATTCTTTTTGCAAGCAGTGCCTGTCCCAACGTGTTGTTTATTTTGTGTGCTCCCCCATGAGCCAAATCTTCACGTTTAAGATAGATTTTCGCTCCACCGATTTTTTTGGTCAGGTTTTCCGCATAATATGTGGGGGTGGGCCTTCCAGCATACTCCGCCAGGTAATAGTTTAACTGTTTCTGGAATTGTGGATCCCTTTTCGCTTCTAGGTATGCCTTCTCAAGCTCTTCGCAGGCCGGCATCAGTGTTTCGGGAACGAACTGGCCGCCGTATTTTCCAAATTTGCCACTCACAGGAAAATGCTTCAATTCCTTCGGTTTCGACTCCATTACCTTTCCACTTCCTTAGCATTTTTCACGAATCGATAAACTTTTTCTCGATCTTTTACTCCGGGGCTGGCCTCCACACCGCTGGAAACATCCACAGCGTAGGGCTCAACTGATTTTATGGCTTGTTTCACGTTTTCTGGAGTTAGTCCCCCCGCAAGAATTAAAGGTATGGGGTAAATGGCGTCTCTCACTCGTCTGCTCAAGTTCCAGTCGTGGGTTTTCCCTGTGCCTCCATACTTGCCCGGTAGTCTGGTGTCCAGAAGCACTGCGTCCAATGTTTCCGCAGCCCTTAGCGCGGCGTCCATCGTATTCAGAGAGCCATGCTGCGGAGTTCCTATGGCCCCAATCAGGCGAGTGTCCGGATACCTTTCCCTCACCTCTTGATAAATCTGGTTAGTGGCGTGGACTTGGAGTGTGCCGGGATTTAGTTCTTCAAAAATTTTTTCCAAGTGGTTGAGACTATTTGCAACTGTGACAATGACTGTCTCCAAAAACACTGGCGTAATTCTCATCAATTCTTTGGCTGCCTCAAGGGATAGGTTTCTGGGAGACTCAGGTACATTCACCACAAACCCCACTGCATCCGCCCCAGCGTCTAAAGCTGCTTGAAGGTCTATGGTTGAGGTTATTCCACATATTTTCACGCGAACGGTTCTCATATTGATTCCACCAGCTGCGCCACTTTCTCCCTTATATTGTTTGATTTCATGATGGAGGTTCCCACCAAGAAGGCTTGTGCGCCACATTCTCTAAGGTAGCGGATATCCTGGGGAGTGCTTATGCCGCTTTCACTCACCACCACCTTTCCCCGCGGGCGGTGCCTGGCAAGGATACGTTTCGTAACTTCCAGGTTTACTGTGAGTGTTTTTAAGTCCCGGTTATTTATGCCCACAAGGTCAGCAGCGGTTTTCACCGCTCTGAGGAACTCGTCTTCGCTATGCGACTCCAAAAGTACCTCTAAACCAAAACTGTGGGCCTGCCCAATCATACTCTGAACATCCTCTTCACAGTAACCCCTATCAAAGAGGGCTTGTATCAGCAGGACGGCGTCCGCCCCACTTCTATAGGCTGCTTCAATCTGTAAGGAGCTCAGAATAATGTCCTTCATAAGTATGGGAACACTAACCTGGCTTCGAATCTCACCTACAAAATCAAGTTTGCCCCCAAAATTTTTAGGCTCCGTAAGCACAGATACGCCCACCGAACCCCCCTTCACCAAGTCTCTGGCAATCATCCCTGGAGAAGTGTACTCTCTTAAGACTCCACTGGACGGCGAAGCAAACTTTACCTCGGAAATGATGGGTGCTCTAGTGCACCCTAGGACTGCTTCCCTCAAGCTTTTGGGCCTAGCTGACAGGCGGAATTTTGAAGTGTTTTTGTAGTAGCCTTCCTCCACCCGCTTAGCAGCTTCGTTGGCCAGGCTGTCAATGTAGTCAGGCATATTTCCTCTCATACTCCTCAAGTAGGGATAGTTGTCCGCCGGACATCTCAATCAATTTTTTCAATTTCTGATATGCTGCTCCACTCTCCAGAGCTTCCCTTGCCACTTCGATTCCTTCCTTTAGGTTCTCCGCTTTTCCGCCAACCATTATTCCCGCCGCCGAGTTAAGTAGCACCATGTTTCTTTTTGGATCCTGCTTTGGAAAATTGTCGCTTAGCAGCCTTACCAGGAGATGGGCGTTTTCCTCGGGGGATGCTCCGCTTATTTCTTCGGGTTTGGCTATTTTGAAGCCAAATTCTTTGGGCGATATCTCCTTTAGGGATACTTCTCCATCTCTAAGGTGAGCTACCAATGTTTTCCCTATGATGGAGATTTCATCCAGTCCGTCCACACCGTGAACCACCATTGCTTCTTTGCATCCCAACTCTCTCAAAACTTGGGTTAGGGACTCCACCCACTCCCTACTATATACTCCTAGCACCTGGGCATTGGCTCCCGCAGGGTTGGTTAACGGTCCCAATATGTTGAAGACTGTGCGTATCCCTATTTCCCTTCTTGGCCCTATGGCGTGTTTCATTGCGGGGTGAAAGTTTGGAGCGAACATGAAGCCCACTCCAATCTTTTCGATACTTTCTTCCACGACTTTGGGTTCCACGTTTAGGTTGAAGCCGAGTTTTTCCAAGACATCGCTGCTACCGCTTTTACTGGTGACTGAGCGGTTACCGTGCTTAGCTACAGGTATTCCCGCACCAGCGACGACAAAGGCTCCAGCGGTGCTCACATTAAAGGTTTTTATTCTGTCTCCGCCAGTTCCACAGGTGTCCACTAGTCGACCATTAACCTTGGGGTGGATGCTGTGGCAGAAGTCTCTCATCACTGCTGCAAACGCCGATATTTCTTGGACGGTTTCACCCTTCATTCTGAGGGCGGTCAAAAACGAGCCAATCTGGGCTGGGGTGGCGTTGCCCTGCATTATCTCCTTCATTATGGCTGTAGCCTCACTACTGTCCAGGTCTCTTCCTTCAACCAGTTTTTGGATTCCCTCTCTAATCATGGTTTCACCTACCTGCCATCCAGAAAGTTTTTTATCATCTTTTTCCCACCCTTGGTGAGAATGGATTCGGGATGAAACTGAACTCCCTCAATAGGATACTCAACATGGCGCACCGCCATAACCTCCCCACCATCAAGGGACTCAGCAGTAATCTCCAAACAGGGCGGTATGGCTTCCCTATCCCCCACCAAGGAGTGGTAACGTGCAGCCACAAAAGGATTCTCCATTCCCCTAAAAACTCCCCGACCATCATGCTTTATTAGGCTTGTTTTTCCATGCTTCAAACTCTTGGCACCAGCAATTCTTCCCCCAAAAGTGAAGATGATTCCCTGGTGGCCTAAACATACTCCCAAAGTGGAAACCCTGCAACTTAAACGTCCCAGAATCTCAGAACACACACCAAAGTACCGGGTATCCTCGGGGGTTCCAGGGCCAGGAGAAATAATTATCCTATCGGGACGGAGCTTCGTGGCCTTCTTCAAAGTTATCTCATCGTTTCGATAAACAATGGGCTCTGCGCCCTGCTCACCCACATACTGCACCAAGTTGTAAACGAAGGAGTCATAATTATCAATGATGAGAACCTTCACAGTTTACCACCCTCCGACATTTCTAATGCTTTAAGCAAAGCTTTCGCTTTGTGCTCGGTTTCAAACCATTCCTTCTCGGGCACCGAGTCCGCCACTATTCCCGCCCCTACTTGAATAAAGCATTTGCTCCGGTCCGCAACCAGCGTCCTTATAGTGATTGCGAAATCCATGTTGCCATTGTAGGAAAAGTAGCCTACAGCACCCGCATAGGGGCCCCTCCTTGTGGGCTCTAATTCTTCGATTATTTCCATGGCTCTCACCTTGGGGGCTCCCGAAACTGTACCCGCTGGAAAAACCGCCCTCAGAGCGTCGTAGCAGCTACAGTCTTCTCTAAGCTTTCCCACCACTCTAGAAACAATGTGTTGAACATGGCTACACTCATGCACCTGCATAAATTCTGGAACATGAACACTTCCAAAACGGGATACCTTACCCAAATCATTCCTGGCAAGATCCACAAGCATCACGTGTTCAGCGCGCTCCTTCTCATCCATCAAGAGTTCCTCCGCCAAAGCCCTATTTTGTATCGGGTCTTCCACCCTGGGCCTGGTGCCCGCTATGGGAAAGGTTTCCACACTGTCCCGCTCAACCCTCACCAGCATCTCGGGACTGGAACCCACAATTTGCCTATCCCCCATCTTTAAAAAATACATGTAGGGGGAGGGATTAATCTCACGCAGAGCCAAGTAGAATCGGGTGAGGTCTCCCCTGAATCTGAAATCAAATCTTTTGGATAAAACCACCTGAAAAACGTCGCCAGAAACAACGTATTTTTTGGCCTTCTCAACTGCTTCCTCATACCTTTCTTTGGTAATGTTCACCTTGGGATCTGTGAAGGATAAATCTTCCTGATTGTTTGGCTCTGTTAGCTCTGCTAATTCTTGGGAGCGGTCTTGGCCCCGGTAATAGTACAGGGTTTCTCCGTGGATGTGGTCGAACACCACGCCGTCGTTGTATACTGCCATCTGGAGGTCTGGATATTTCAAGTCGTCTATGGCGTGGTTGGGTAGCCTCTCCCAGTAGCGTATGGAGTCGTAGGAGATGTATCCCACGGCTCCCCCCACAAACCGGGATTTTAAGTGGCCTTCGTGATTTCTTCCTAGAACTTTTTCTACCACTTGAAGGGGGTTGCTGGATTTGATTTTTGTTTTCTCGCCGGATTCTATGTCTTGTATTGTTGTCTGTCCATTTTTTGAAGTTACGACCTGTTGGGGCATGAATCCTAAAAATGAGAATTGGGCTAGCTTTTTTGGCCCCTCCATGGATTCCAGAAGGTATGCGTATTGGTATTTTTGGTGGATTTTCAAAAAGAGTTGGGTTGGTGAGAGGTCTGTTGGAAACTTTTTCAGTTTGAACTGGTTAGATGATGATTTTTGGCAACTGTTCTGCGGTTTGTACCCAAAGGCTATACCTCACTGTGCTAATCCTCCGGGAATAGTTGGCTGACAAAATCTTATGGTAAAAATTATACTTCTGAGTTATATTTAAAACTTACGCGTACAAAAATGTACATTAAAGCCTCGCCGCAAAACCCACACAAAATCAAAAAACAACTCCACACCCAAACAGCCACACAAAAAAGGTCATCTGACCCCACACACTTCCACTCCCACAACCCAAACCACACATATAAGCGAACAAAAAACATTTTTTCAGCGTATATCCCAGAAAAATACAAGCCCCCTCATTAAAACACCATATTCCCAGAGGGCAAGCGACCATTTTATCCCTAACCCTTCCTCCAAATTGTTTTTTGGATTTAATAGAACTTTTGGTTGGGAAATCCTTGAAGAGGGATAGATTAGTAGGTTAATAGGTGTACATTGTATGGTGTGATGATTGCTACTTTTCCTAGTGTTGGTGGGGGCGTCCCAAGCATGTTTTCGGCAGTGTTTGTGATGATAATTTCTATGGTGTTCTCTCCCCCTTGTACTAGTTCCGTTATGTCTACTTGATGTGGCGGCCACAGTCTGGTGCCGGCTTTTTTACCATTTATTTTGAGGGTGAAGGCGTCTTGGAATCCTTGACATTCCAATATGAGCTTCTTTTCCAAGTATTTCTCGTCCAAGCTAAATTTTTGTTTTAGTGTAATGTCGCCACTATAGTTGGGGATTCCCCTCTCTGTCTCCGTTTTTTCTTGGGTGACGATTTTTGGTTCATCGATTTTTTTGTCTACGACTGCAAATTTTCCTACGAGCACTACTGGCTCTATGGCGTGGTTAGTTGGAATATTGTCCTTATAGTTGGGGTATCTGGTTTTAATGGTGACTTGGTTTCTTCCCCTTCTCAAGTATTTCTTTATTTCCAGGGAGCGGTTGCTTTTGTCCCACAGAAAGCATTTTTGGGGTTCCTCCTCCACCTTGGAATCGTTTATGTAGACTTGGAAGGGTTCCCCCAAATCCTCGTAGACCAATTGCACTCTTTCGGGAATATGCTTCACTTCAAACTCGGCGGTCATCTGGTAACTGCTTCCCAGAGGAATAACCTCCGCTGAAACATCGGCTCCACTCTCCTTCACCTTCTCCCCCAAGAAGTCCAAAACCTCATAGGGACAGTATTCCCTCAAATCGATGCCTAGAGCGTTGGCGAGTGCAGGAAGCTGTGAGAACATTTCCTCCATAGGCGCATACCGCCCAGCCATCCAAATTTTTTCGTCTTTTTTCTTTTCTCCCTTTTGAGGTTCGACCTCCTCCCCGACTATTACTTTCCAGGGTTCTAAAATCATTTAGTTGGTGGGAACTTCTACACTCCACTTGGAGATGGTTATTGGTTCAATGAGAGGCTGTGACTCCGCAGTCAACTCGCGTCCTTCAAGTATTACCTTGGGTTCAGAAACTCTCGAGTATCCCATAATTTTTTGGGCTGCTTCATCAATATCCGTCACATTAAAATTTGAAAAAGTCAGGTGCCTATACTCTTTCCCTTTTCTCACCACAAAATATACGCCCTCGTATGGTTCAAAGAGGTAAGGGATTATAGTTTTTCCATCTTCCCTTCGGTAAACGTGTACTGGTAGTATTTCTCCCGTTTCTGGAACCCATTTTTCAAGTCCACCTGCGGCATTCAGAGTGATCTCCACTTGGACTTTTTCTTCAGAAAGGTTGGCCACAAAATAAAATTCGTCCTCCTCTATTCTGCGGTGTAAATAGATTAGGTTTCGACTGTGGGGAGAATTTATGCCTAGGTCGCATTCAATTAGGCTGTTTAAAATGTCCCTAAGAAGCTTTTCTAATTCTTCACTGTTCAAATCGTCAGGCAAAGGAAGAAAGACCGCCCGCCCCCCTCCACTACTGGTGTTTATGCTTTTCTTCTTGTTTAAAGCCTCTTCCGAAAAAATATTTCTGATATTAGCCATTATTTGGGGGTCATTCATTTTTGTGTCGAAATTGGTAGGAAGGAATCCTAGGCTGATTACCGTTCCCCCTTTCTCGTACTTAAAGTTTCACGGCAACCCCTCTCAGAATAGTTCACCCTAAATTATATCCAATCTGCCTGCCCCCCTTTTGTGGTTGGGTTTTGGGCCACATACAGTTGGTTGATGGTTGAGGATCCGAGTTTCCTTCCAAAAAACCATAAAAGGGCCCCTTTATGCAAAAGGAGGAAATATAACTCCTTTTAGAAAACGGCAAAAACTGCTATCAGACGGCCCTAAAAACAATTCCCAAATAAATTGCTCCAGAAACCTTTATACCCTCATCAAAGCAAATAATATTAAATTTCTAAAAATTGAGGAGAAGAGAAAGTATATGTCTAAAAAGGAAGAGGAGTCAACAAAAGGAAAAGCGGAAGACAAAATACCCTATAGAAAAAGAAACATGGCATCCATTGGTGCAGCATACTTCACAAACAACGCCGACACCCAAGCGCTACCCACCTACCTGCACTCCATTGGGAGAGAGTTCGCAGTAGCAAGAACCTCGCTGGGCTTCGTGAACACAGTAAGCGCACTGGTTCAAACAGCTGCCCTGCCCATGTGGGGATACCTATCAGACAAATTCTCACGCAAAAAAACACTAGTGGCAGGCATACTAATATGGGCCGTTGCTACTTTACTCATATCCTTCTCGGGAAGCTTTGAACAACTACTATACTTCAGAATCATTGTGGGAATAGGACTGGCAGCCATCTTTCCCACGAGCTTCTCAATAATAGTAGACATATACAGGCCAGAAGTTCGAGGCAGAATGTTCGGCATATTCGCACTCATGGGTATGCTGGGAATTGTAATCACGGTGCCCATCCTGGGAATGCTTGACGCTCCCAGCCTAACATTCGGAATAGAATCCAACCTAACCCAACTACTCATCCTGCAGTACGTGCCGGGATTCCTGGACTGGCTCAAATCCCTACTACTATGGGACTACATACTAAAACAAACAGTATATTTGGGTGCGTGGAGAAATGGTTTCCGACTATTGGGCATAGTGTGTCTTGTGATAGCAGCAATGGTGGCCTTGCTCCTGAAGGAGCCGGTGCGGGGAGCGTCGGAGAAGGAGCTAATGGATGTAATCACCAAGGAAAACGTGGAAAAATACAAAATAGACCGAAAAGCAGCAGCCGAGGTGCTCAGAATACCAACTATGTGGGTCATCATCGCTCAGGGACTAACGGGGTATTTCCCATGGGTGGTGTATCAGGTTTGGCTCATTTACTGGTTGGAGAGTGTGCGTTACCTTGCCCCGGAGCAGGCTACCATGGTTTTTGCAATGATTGTGCTGGGTTCAGCTGCTGGTAACGTTCTTGGAGGTTTTCTGGGTGACAAGGCAGAGTCACGCTTCCCCAATAAAGGCAGGATAATTGTTGCGCAAATCTCAGTTATTATTGGTATTCCCATGTCTTGGATTCTCTTGTTTCTGGTGCAGGACTTTATCGTTTTCATGATTTTTGCGCTCGTCACGGCAGTTCTGATTAGCTGGGCTGGTAGCGGCGCTGTTAACCCCATTGTTGCTTCTGTTAATAAGCCGGAGGTTAGAAGCACTGCCTGGTCTCTGGAACAGATTTTCGAGCAGGGATTCGGAGCCCTAGCCGCGGTTCTTGTGGGCTTCTTCGCCGACAACATAATAAATGGTGGAACAGCGGGATTCGTAATTGGCTGGGTTAGCCCCTACATAGGCTTATGGCTCATTGCTGGAACTCCCGTAGTGTGGCTAGTTTTTTGGATGACTTTTGCGGGGCAAGCTCTATCATACTCCATGTTGCTGTTTGTCACAATTCCTTGGACTCTATGTTTCTTATTCTGGTTCTTTGCCTACAAGTATTATCCCAAAGACAGGCAAAAGATAATTGACCTGCTAATGCAGAGGCGAAAAGAACTGGCCAAGAAATAGAAGTCTGCCGTGAACACTGATTAACCTCCCTTCCCTCTTTTTTGATAAGGAGTCGAAAAACATTGATGGATCCTTCAAAAAATTTGAACCTTTTTTACTGTCTCCGTTGTGGAGCGTAGATATTGCAAGAGCAGCTTTTCGGGCACGGAAATTGAGAATGGTAATGATTGGTGTGGATTCATCAAAAAGCTTCTCGCGAAGCAGGTTCTTAACGATGGTTGCTCGCTTAAATCCTTTTAGTTTTTCTAATGCTTTGTGGGAGAAGTTTCCCGGCTAACTGCTATTTACTTGAGGAAGGTAAATAAAGCGAAATAACAATAGGAGTAGTGAAGCTAATTCCTCTTAATGGGGGGTAAAAACTGCTTCTATTTAGTGTAAAGTTTATTAATTTTCGAAAACCTATATACTTAGATATGGAGAAGCTCTACACCACGGGTGAAGTGGCAAAGCTGTTCCGAGTGTCCTACGTCGCCGTGAAGAAGTGGGCCTACGCCGGCAAAATAAAGTTCATAAAGACCCCCGGAGGAAAGTACCGGTACCCGGAGAGCGAGGTGGGGAGGCTGCTGGCAATGCTGTTCGAAAGATTTTTTTAACTGTTCCATCAATATAATGATAACGTGTGCTCGAGAGTACCACAGAGCTGCGAAAGAGGTGGTTTGTGAGGCGAAGGAAGAGGGCGTGGCAGTCATAGTCTTAGAGAAGCTGAAAGGCATCCGGGGGGAGAATGAACTACCCCAAGCAGATGAACGGCCGGCTGCCACCGGTGGAGCTTCAGGAGACTGCAGAGCGTGGTTGAGCATAAGGCGAAGCAGAATGGGTTAACCGTAGTGTGTAAGTTGACGCCCAAGGCACCCCCTTGTCCCTATGCCCAGAATGCGGGGTTTGAGCTAAAGAAGAAGCCTTTAGAGGGTAATGGGTTGACTGGGTGCCCAAAGTTTGGAATGGAGGAGGACCGGGACATAATCGCCGTGAGAAACCTCCTCCTCAAGTACAAAGTACAGAGAGATGTGCCCGCTTCATCCGTTCCTAGGGCGAACGCCTCCCCATTAAATGAGGGAGGAAGACCCAAGGTTACGCAAGGTTAACGCTGGGTCAGAACGGAAGTTATACCCTTTTTTTAGGAGGAAGAAATTGTTGAGCTGGAAGAAAAGAATTAGCATCGACCCAAAGGTTTTGGCGGGCAAGCCTGTTACTAAGGGGACGAGGATAGCTGTGGAGTTAATACTGGAACTTTTGGCTAATGGGTGGACTAAAGAGAAAATATTTGAAAGCTATCCTCCGCTTAAAGAGGAGGGCATAACTGCTGCTCTATTCCACGCCACAGAGGCTTTGAAGACCCGAAGTTACCGAAGTTAACGGAGTCAAAACAGTTGGAAACTCTTGGTGGTGGTTTTGATGGCTTTGAATCGTGTTTCTGAGGTTTTTGGTAGATATCCTAATGTGGTTGCGGCTTATGTTTTCGGTTCTCGGGCTAGAGGGGACTTTAGGGAGGATAGCGATTAGGACATTGGGGTTCTCCTTCTCCAAGGATTCGAGGCTCGCGATTTTTTGGAGTTTTTGGAAGATTTGAGGAGTGCTCTGGGCGTGGACTTCAAAAAGTTAAACCTAGCAGTTATGAACGATGTAGACATAGACTTCGCCTTTCAAATCCTATCCGAGGGAAAACTCCTATATGAGAAGGATGCGGATTTGAGAAGCGACCTTGAAGTTAACATAATAAAAAGGTATATCGACGCAAAACCCCTACTGGAGCTGAGACGAAAAAGGCTGGAGGAGCTATACGGACTTGGCTAAAGTTAGAGAATATTTGGACATGCTTGAAGTCTACCTTGAGAACCTCAAAGAAGTTGTTTCCCCACTCGTAAACATTGAAGAGTTCACGGGTGACGCCTCAAAGCTTTTTGCAACCCAACACCTCCTCCAAATCTGCATCCAGATACTAATAGGTATGGCTCTAAAAATTGTTTCTCTGAAGGGACTGAAAACCCCTAAAGAATACAGGGAACTGGCCGAAATCTTCGAAAAGCAGGGAGCCTTAACATCTGAAGAATCTAAAATTTTTAGGAAAATGATAGGGTTTAGGAACCTTATGGTACAAGTATATCCCAGAGTGGATCCCAAAATAGTTTTCCACATAGCTAAGAATGAAGCAGAAAGAGACCTGAGAATGGTGGCTTCAAAACTGGCCCAATTCGCAGAAAAAACCCAGCATCACAATTAGCCCCAGAAAAATTTTTCACAAACACCCCAAAAACACCATTCAAAAAAGCCTGCAAAAGCCACCTAATAAACAGGTTTGAAAAGCATAACATTAACTCCTTTCGGAATTTAGAGGTTTAATAAATTAAACTACCAACAAATATTTCCTCTACTAAATTTGAAGCCTTCTAAGTACTATACAGTTTGAAGATTCATATTTGACGTAGGCCCGCAACAAGAAATACACACCTCATCAAAAAATACATATTACTTCGCCAGAGAAACTAAATTTAAGTCTCGCGTGGTGCATATTTATATAATTGCGGCATCTTTTCCAAAAAGATAACATAATCCTTATTTATTTGGGTTCTACATGTAGGCGGAAGTGGCGCTTATGACTATTCTTCAGATTGGCTCTAAGTACCGTGTGACTATTACCTAGGAGTTACGCAGGAAAATTCCCCTAACAATTGGGCAGAAGGTTTACTTGTTGGCTAGGCCGCCACACATAATTTTGATTCCAACTCCCGACAATGTAGACGAAGCACTCGCAGAACTCATTGGCGATATACCCTTCAGTAGAGGCGAGCGGAAAAGAGCTGAGGACCAACCTTTGAAGGAGACTTCTCAAGGGAAATGAGAATTCCATATCTGAAACATAGTTTATCTTCGGCCTCCAGACCAAGTATGGCCTAAATTTTTTGATGTGGATTGACCAATAATTGTTACAAGATAACCTTTTTTCATCCACCTAACTGGCTCCCCTGCACGGTTTTTATTTTCCGAGTCCATTTTTGATGGGGTCTTAATGTGAGGCTTCTTCAGAGTCTAAACCATATTTTGGAAAACTTTATTTCCAGTACGCAAATTCAAGGTACTATAAACTTTTTATATTCATACGAGTATTATTTTAAATAACGACAATGCAATTATTTTGTTTCAAATGGTTACTACCATGAATTGTTTGAGGGAAAAAGCTTGTGATATATGGTTTGCTGATATTTGATAGGTCTGGAAAGAACTTTTTCCAAAAGTTTTATGGAATTGGCAATACAATTGTGGAACAGAAGTTCGTACGCCAATTTGTAAAGGACCTCATAATCCTCACATACAACCTTAACAGTGAAGAGAGAATCGGGTGCCTAGACTTGGAAAATCTGAAATTCTTCTACAATGTTTCCAAGGACACCGCTTCTGTACTGTACACAGATCAAAATGAGGAGATAAAGAGCGTCAAAGATAAGCTCCTCAAAGTGCACCAGGAATTCACAAAAATACTCAGCAGCCTACCTCTAGAGGAAGGCAAACTGGAGGCTGAGCCTAAATCTGAGAACCATCCATTAAAATTGTTTGAGAAAACGGTGGACAAGATTCTTTTCCCCCACCTTAAAACCGTAATACTTGGAGATGGGGGAGTGGGAAAAACCACCCTCCTAAAACTCATCTTGGGCCAAAATGTGGATTCCACCTACATTCCCACAGTGGGGGTGGACGTTAAAGAATTCGACGTCACCTTCCAAAACATGAGTCTTGTTCTCTGGGATTTTTCAGGACAGCCTCGTTTCAGAAAACTCTGGACCCCCTTCCTTGAGGGAACAGACATCGCCATCCTAGTAACAGACTCCACACCCAAAAACATCGAAGAAACAAAAAGAATATACCAACTACTCAAAGAAGAAAAACCAGAACTAAACTTCATACTCATCGCCAACAAACAAGACCTACCACAAGCAACCAACCCCAAAGTCATAGAAAAATACCTGGGACTTAAGACATACGGACTAGTGGCAATAGACCCCAACTACAGACCAAAAATACTAGAAATACTCCAAGAAAAAGTCGCAGAAATCACAAAATCCAAATCAAAAATATCCCTACCCACCAACAAAGAATAAAAAAGCTTCCTCAATGCCAGCTGAGTGCAGCGTAAACTACACCCGCCATTCACTCAAAAGTTTAGGAATCTCTCTTACTGCAACTTAAGCCTTCTTCATTGGTTGCGGGTTTAGACGATGGGTAGCAGTTTTAGTTCAGGGTAACCCCGCGAAGAATCTACTTCTATCACGTAGAATCCGGTTCTCGGCTTTAGAGAATGGAAGAGGAATACGCCTCCCCTCTCCTCAATCTTGAAATGGTAATCCGCCATACTTGCAACCTTGTCAATAATCTCTGCTCCATGTTTAATCATCCAAATTGCCAACAGCCTTTTGTTCTGAGTTTCAAATTTTGCCTGCTCCAAAATGGGAATCAAATGGTGCCCATACCTGTTTATGAGAGAGTCCACCCCCCAAGCTACACCACACCCTTCCGGTTCAACTTTACTAATTGTTTCCCCATAGGTCTGGAGAAACTCCTTTGCAAGCTCAGACCTTGTTTTTCCCCTCATCAACCCCTCCTTAAGTACAATGGCCTTGTCTGCATTCTCTCCTCTAAGGAATTGGAGAAAATAGGAGTACACCTGTTCCACACTGACTCCCAGTGAGGGGTGACCAATTGCAACCCTTCCCCTAGAAAGAAAATTGGCTGCGGTCAACATTACAAAATAAATGTAGGCATCCCTCACAACATTTTTACCCACTTCCAACAGTACAGTTGAACCCTTCTCGTATCCCCCTCCCAAAATATTATCAAGATCCCTACTTCCGCTGGAGAAATGTGTTTCGGAGTCCGGCAGGGGTTCAAACCTCTTCTTCTCCAAAGGCGGCTGAATTTTGAAAGGCTCAAAGTGTTTGAAAACCCCACCATCCAACGTGAAAATGTAGGAGCATTTTTTGCAGGGAATCCCCCTCAGCTTATTTATTTGCAACACTCTAAGCAGTTCTCCGTTTAAAAACTCCCTCTTTAGAAGCACAGCTCCATCAACCAAATAGTCCAAACCCCTCTCATCCTCATACTCACTGACGAAAATCATCCTTAAACCAAGCTCCCTCTGAAAATCCAGAAGGTCCAAATAAATCCTCTCAGATGTGGCTTCCTGAACACCCTCAATAGAGTCAAAAACGACAAGCAGATTCTCCCTACCCCTCAAAAGCTCATAAAGCTCACCAATAAAAGAAGGCTTATCCGAATACTTTAGGAAGCAGAAATCTCTCTCCACACCTCTCTTTGGCGTAGTCCTAGAAAAAATCGATTTAGAAGCATCAACAATATGATCCAATGGAAGAGCATCCCCAATCCAGGGATACTCCTCAACCAGGTTCTGTGGTCTAATCCTGGTGGTAACATAGAAACCCTCCACCCCGCTAAGCCTCTTCAGAATAGACAGGGCTAAAATCGTTTTTCCAGTGCCCGGCAACCCCTTAATCAAGAGAGAAACACCACGAAACCCAAGAAAAGATTCTAACTCTCTGGGAATTGAAACCTTAACACCCGCCACGAAACTTTCACACCCCATAGTGGCAATTTAACTATTAGATTGTATATTAACTATATATAATTTTTTGTGTTATTAGCGGGGCTCCCGAGACATCTTCGGGTTTAAAGTAATGGCTTTTTAGGGTTAGACTTCCTTAAAAACTGGTGAAGTTTGAAAAGAAAAAATCTTGAATCATTGAAGTTAACCACATACCCTTCCAAAAGAAAAAGGAAAGAGGCACCAACCCCAAGTTCAAAATCATCTCTCTAAACGAAGAGAACCATGGTAGAACATATTTCGTGGAATGTCGAGAATTATTTTGGAGGGCCGAAAAATAGAAATAATGTTTTTGTGATTACCTAACAAAAATTTCAAGCTCTTTTCTATCTTACCAATCGTTGACGAGAAAGCCCCTGATTTATAGCCCAATGTCATTAAGTTAAGGCGGTGGGGCTATGTGGCATTGATTGATTCCACGTCGAAAAGGCCTTTCAAATGGGTTTTACCCCCCGTATAATTTTGAGAAGTTTTTTGCCATTTGTTTTCCTTGTAGAAAAGGGTTTGATGAAGTCTTCTTTTCCCAAAAAAAGGGCGTTTTTGCCCTCCCTTTTTCGTGGAGACCAAAATATATAACTAATGATAAAAAATTTTTACGATTTCCACCAGGCGTGGGACCCGAAAACACGGTGGGAAATCAGGTGAACATACACAACTGCATTATGATAGAAGAATTCATGGCTTAACTTAATGCCATTGGACTTTAGCCGTGGGGAGTGTCAATTATTAAGGGCCGGAAAGTTTAAAAAATTGGGGGAATTATGGCTCCATTAATCCATGGCTAAGGTTTAGGGGCATAATCTTTTGCCATGAAAAACATATTTTCATAATTTATCTGAAACGCTTCTAGCGTATGTTGGTTTACCATATGATTCTATGTTTTCGGTTTTTTCAAAATGTATTTATCGATTAGTCCAGTTATACCCGCACCTAGGATGCTGATTCCAGTCACCTCGAATACTATGTATACCAGTGCATGTCCGCCTGAGAGTGCGCCTCCGATGAATATGATTATTAGTCCCAAGACGAAGCCTAGAGCCTTTCCGCTTTTTTGTCTCCAAGCAATAATAGTGAATAGTATTAGTGCAGGTAGTGCGAGGAGTATCCCGGAAACTATTAGGTAGAAGTATGATGTGTCGGGAATTAGTAGGGAGTTAACCGGGTTAGCGAAGGCTGCAATGTAATTATTTCGAAAGTAAAGGGTGTTTATCCCTTCTAGTATAGGTTTCCAAAGATTGTAACCTGAGAGGTAGAATATGTAGTTGACGAGGTTCACTATGGTGGTTCTATGGAAGGAGGATATGGTGTTTATTGCCACCAAAGCTGCTCCAACTAGAGGTGGAAATGTGTAAAACTCTCTGATTTTCAGCAAAACAATAGGAATCAACAGCGCTGCTGATGCCAGTATCATGCCCAAATTGATTTCTATAAACCATTGGGTTGTGATAATGCGGGGTTCCCCTAGGCCAGCGTAGCCACGTTCAATGCCATATATTAAGAAGAATGCTATTAACGTGAGAGTTGCTTTTTCTCTCTGTTTCCAGTATACCCTGACCAAGTAGCCGATAGTAGTTATCAATACTGCGAATACCACAATCACTAAACTCATAAAAATACCAATAATGGGGAGGAGCAGAAATAGATCCAAATCACCACATCCTTCTGACGGTTTTTCCTACCTCGTTTATTTTCGATTCCTTTTTTTCTTCCACTTTTTTATCAAGAGTGTAAAATGGCGTCAGAGCGTTTATTCTCCCCCTTAGATTGATGGCGGCAAGCCTAGATATATGAGAATCCTCCATTCGAACCAGCACCGCTGTTTTATCTGTAACCTTCATCATAAAGGTGCTTTCGTTGTGTAGCGTGTCTCCCGGGTGCATTTCCCGGAAAGGAAATTTCCTGTAGAAGTCTAAGATTTTCTCAGACAGCTCCCCCTTCCTCCCCCAAATTTTAAAATTAACATCTAACACTAAAATAGCACTTGGCTTCCATTTTCCCAAATTAACCTCCACAAGATTAATAAGAGCATCTAAATCTAAATCGCCTGGTTTATCTGCGCTCAAAGCTTGCCACCCTTAGGTTAATATAAGTAACTCCTTTTTTAAATATGTTTCTGCCTAAACGCATAATCATGGTTCTGGTACCAACTATAGTTGGTAAAGCTGATGTGCGACAATGCGGTTTCAGTCTCCATTTTTTCCTCCCACTCTAGATGTTTGCTTTTACTGAGAGTATCGCCCTAGAGATCCTTTTTTATGCATATATTGCTCCGATACCCTTGGTTTTGTTCCAGTTGTAGAAGAAAAGGAATCGCCTCATGGTTAGGTTAATGTCTGATTTGGCTCTTTCACTCAGTCTCCTGTACCTCTCAAGGAGGAAGTTCTCGGCGCTTGCTGGGAAGACAAATGACACCCCTGAAGTCATATTAAAATCTTTAAATGGCACCAGCCTGGTAAAAATTAGTAAACCCGGAGTAGCGGTTTTACTAAAGTTGACATCAATCAACTTTATGTTCTCCTTCTGGTTCAAATGGTCATATAAAACTAGGGTGCTTTCCGACGCAGAGGTTGAAACAATTTTGAATAGGGATGTGTAAGATGAGAGAAAGGCCTCAAGAATCTCATTCTCCACACTGCTTTTTCCGCCAATCTTCTCCCTATAAATCTCCACGGCATTCTTGCTGTTTATCTTGTACTCGTTGAGTGCAAAACCCGCCAAAGACATTCGTTTCCCCCTCATCTAAAAATACAAAAACACCTCTCCGCACAATGTTAAGCAGCTTACCTGATTCGGTGAGCGCTTTTTCACTAAGAGCGCGTTTCATTATCTTGCCAAATAATTTTCGGCCAGCCCTTCTATACTTCAAGTATTTTTCAACCTGAGCCAAAGCAAACCTCCTCTCTATTCATAAGACTCCAGTTAACACCTCCCCAGCTTATCCGAATTCGGATTAGTGCCTAATTTTGGTGATATGTAGTTAGCTGGATTCCAAAACTATAATTGTACTAAGACTTTTTAGCATTTTTGGTGACAGCGCATCACAAGAAACTGCTACTATTTTTTGCGTACACATTCAGAGAGTGCTCCTTTAAGTCTGACTGCAGTGACTCTGCATGCGTAAATAACGCTCAAAAATACTCTCTTGAGGCGATTAGGCCGAAAAAAGTAACACGCAAACAGGAGACAATTTAATCGTGATAAAAAGGCCGGCGCAGTTGACTGAGTGCCACCTTATAGGTGTATTTTTGGAACATGCCTTGCGCCCTCCCGATTGAATCCCACTTTGAGCCATTCTGCAAAGGGTAAAAACGCCGAAAAGTGCACCTCAAGGGGTGATAGAAGCCGAAAAACAAATGATCCGCGGCGGGTGACACCAAGTTGCCCAAAAAGGTCAACTACAAAATTCTTATTTATGAGCGAAGATACTATATATCTTAGTAGTGTGAGTCACACATTAAATTTGTTAACAGTGCTTGTTACCAGAATTTAGAGAAATTTTATTTGCACCGCTGTATTTTCACCTATCAGTGAATCTGGAAAATTAGGTGTCTTAGTTTAGAGAACTTGGACCTCATAAAAACTAGGAGGCAGTGAACCAATGATTGTTGGCTACATTCTTGAAACCAATCATGGTTTGCTCATCCATAACAAATTCTTCAATGTGAAACCCTCCATAGACACGCATTTGGTTGCGTCAGCTTTTAATTCAATTTGCCTGTTCACAAAGGAGATATTGGATGAACCCGTAGAGGAAATATTAACCAACAAGAACAGAATCGTGGTGGCGCATAACGGTAACGTGATGCTCTCAATCATCTCCCGAACAACCAATGCCATGGCAAGACAGCTGGCAAAAAAATTTGTGAAAATCTTCTCAGAAAAACTACAAACAGAAGACAAATGCATAATCGTCTGTGACGCACTCCTCGACAAGATAAAGAACGAGCTGGACGAACTTGAAAGAGAAATAGTCGAAATAAACAAAAATTACCAGCACCAAAGCTACGTGTGAGGCTCCAAAAATGGTTGAAGTACACGAAATAAGCGAAGAAGTCTACATCCTCTCCACACACCTAAAGGAAAACCAAATATCCGTAGCATCATTCCTCATACTAGACGAGAAACCCACCCTCATAGAAACCGGAACAATGCAGGCAGCCAAAAACTTCACCCCAGAAATAGAAAAAATAATACCCCTAGAAAAAATATCCTACATCTTCGTAACCCACGAACACCTAGACCACATGGGCGGCCTACCCGAATACATATCAGAAGCCTACAACGCCGAAACAGTAGCCCACCGCTACACCAAAGCCCAGCTAGGATTCATGGGAATAGTGGGCAAAACAATCCTCACAGGAGGGGGAGAAACCATACCATTAGGAAAAAGAAAAATAGAGGTCATACACGCCCCCATTGAAACCGCGGGCACCACCATATTCAACCTCCAGCCAGACGGAATCCTCTTCACGGGAGACTACTTCGGACAACTAACAGAAGAAAAATGGACACTACACTCACAATCCACAGAACAGCTACTCCAAAAGATAACCGAACTCCACCAAGGACTGGGATACACCCACCAAGACATAAAAGCCTACCTCTCCCCCCTCCGCAAAATCCCCCTAAAGATAATAGCACCATCACACGGCTCAATAATCCAAAAAGACCTAAAACAAGTAATAGAAAACACACTAAAAACAAACCTAAAACCAGCAAAAAAGGGCACACTATGGTCAAAAATCTTCGGCGTATAAGAAACAGTCATACGCTTCGCGTTTCAGAATAAAGAATGGAAGAAATTTTTCATGGCAAATCGTAAAAATTTTTTATCATTAGGTTATATTGGTCTCCGGAAAAAGGGGCAAAATAACCCATATGTTCAAACAGGACTCCTCATGACTGGTTTTTGTGGCGTTCCCGCCCTTGGCCCTGTTGCTTCTGCATGACCTCCCGCTTCCATTTTATACATGTTTGTGTTAAAAATGGGGGGATTTCCCTTCAAGAACCCAGCCACAAAAAAGGGAATGCCCATAAATAGGAGTGCAGCTTGAACATATGGAAATAACGCCTTTTTTTGGGAAAAGAAGGCTTCACTGACCGTTTTCGTCAAAGGTAATAAATGAAAAAAACTTTTCAAAATTATTATAGGGGAGCTACCCTGGGCAGCCATCAGCCAAAAATATATGTGAAACACAAAAAATGGCCTAAATCGTAAAATTCACAGAATTGTACAACACAGCATTTGGGAGTAAAGCTTTAAATTAGTGTACTATTTAGTAATTATTAACTATTTGGTGATTTTATGGTGTGGGTTCCGGCTTGGCTTGGCAATTTTTACTCCAAGATATATCTTTACTACGGTGACCGCCCTTTCAGCGTTGAGGAGGTGGGGGAGGAGCTGAATATTACTGATAGGCAAAAGTTGAGGGTTATACTCTTTCGGCTCCATAGGGCGGGGTATATTGAGAGGGTTGCCAGGGGGGTTTATCGTGCTATGGATCCCTTGATGATTGTTTTAAATACTGTGGGTAATGCTTGGATGCGCATGGTGAGGCAGGGGGAGTACGTTCCCCTTATTCGAGGATTCGTCTGTGAAGTGTTCAAAAAATATGATGGGCGTGTCGTTTCCCTAGTGCTTTTTGGCTCGGTTGCCCGTGGAGAGGCCAGAGAGAACAGTGACTTGGACTTCCTCGTAGTGGTAAGGGATTTGCCCGAAAACTACAGCCAACGTGTAAAAGAATTTTCGGAAATACTTGAGAAACTGACGCAAACCAAGCTTTCCCTATGGGAGCGTAGCGGAATATTTGCCAACATTGAAGCTGTTTTGTTAACGCCGGAGGAAGCTTCCATTAACCAGCCATTCTACCTTGACATGTTGACTGGTTCCATAGTAGTATATGATAGGAAGGATTTCATGAAGGGAATTCTCTCAAAGCTGAGGGGAAAGCTGGAGGAATTGGGAGCCCGAAAAATCACCACTCCGAGGGGGGACTGGTACTGGCAGCTTAAAGACAAATTGGAGAGGGGGGAGGTGCTTGAAATTTGAGAACTGACAGGATGGCTGAAGACTTCCTCCGACGGACAAAAGCCAGAATCACAGACGCCCAAGCCGCACTCAAGAGAGGCGACTATCCCGAAGTGGTGAGGTACTCCCAAGAATGTGTGGAGCTATCCCTTAAAGCATGCTTGAGAGTTATAGGGGTAGAGTATCCCAGGGTGCACGATGTGGGTGATGTCCTTGAATATTACCGGAACAGTTTTCCTGAATGGTTTAGAGAGGGGATACCTGAAATGAGGCAGGTTTCAAGAGACCTTTCCCAGAAGAGGGGACCGAGTGTGTATGGCATAGAAATGGAAGGGAAAACCGCAAGTGAACTCTTTACTAAAACTGATGCTGAAGAAGCCCTTCACAACTCTGAAAAGATTTACAGCTTGAGCCAAAGGTTTTTCAGTGAGTATTACCAGAAGCCAAAAGATTAAGAGGGCATACGCGAAATGTGGAAAACTGTTACCAAAAAGCAGGGGGTGTAAGAGCAATAATGTTCGGAAGATTTTTTGGGTAAGTTTTTTGTCTCTTATAAGCGCTTATTATAAGATATGGAAACAGATACTCTGTGTTTAATGAATAGCAGCCACCAATGGCCCCGGCTTCTCCGC
>JAHAWU010000107.1:0-7674 GCA_018383815.1 Candidatus Jordarchaeia archaeon
GGTTTCTGCCTTCTGTTTCCTCAAGGGGAAGACGTTAACTTTCCTCAAGTCGAGGATGGAAATCCTCCACGCACAAGACATACCATTCCCATAAACAAAAAACACATACATATTACATTGCGCCGGAACCCCACAATTTATTCTGCTTGCGCCCACTATATGAAAAATATATTTATGGGGTTCTACCTATTTTAGGCCCAAGAAGAGGGGGAGCTTATACTGTGAGACTTAAACAACTTGGTAGTAGCCAGGTCGGGGCTCAATAGCTTCGCCGGATTTGAGAAGTGTTTTTAGAGTTTCTAGAGTTTCTTCGGGAGTGTATCCTATGGTTTCCATTTTTTGCATTATTTCCTTTTCGGACATGGGATTAGTGGATTCGGATAAGAGTTTTATTAGGGCTCTTCTGGCTCCCTTAGTCTGCATCTGGAAGCTGGGGGTTTTAGATATGGCGGTGTATCCAGAGTCTGCTGCGCCCACATACTTTATGGTCCAGGGAGTGGGGAAAATTATGTTTCCCTCTTTTCCGAGTTGAACCAGCTTCTCCTTTACATATTCGAAGTCTAATTTGTATTTGGGGCAGAGTTCTTCGATTTGGTCAAGGCTTGCCGGTTGCTTTGCGCAGTGTTCCCTTAAGAGAAGTGTAAGTCTCTGGGTTCGGGAGCTGGAAATCGTTTCTTCCTCCTCCGTTAAGTCTTCGATTTTTAAGGGTTCTTTGGGGAGAAGTTTTTCCAGCTCTTTCTGCGAAGTTTCCACAGCTTGGAGAAAGCTTTTGGCGTTCTTCTCCGCATTGTATTTCCGAACCAGCATTGAGGCTTCTTTCTGGTCATAAACAATTTGGCACCTTGTGGGGTCAATTTTTATTATGTTACCGCAGTTGCCACAAAGTCTAGTTTTTTGCCTAACTGGCGAGAAGGTAAACCTGCCACATTTAGGGCACTTGAAAATCGCGTAAACCTGTTTCAAGCCTCATCCTCCAAAGAAAAACTTATCCTCTGTTATAATTCTTATTCTCACTTGGTATAAATAGTCCCCACTAATTAACATTTTATCTTTTTGGTGCAAAACTTGTGTGGAAATTTGACTTTTCTCCACTTTTTTGAGCACTAATTTTATTTTCTTTCTGGAAACATAAATAAGTAAATGTTCAGATTATTAGTATAGTTTATAGGTTTGAATGGTTCTTTAATTTTAGAATGGAATGAGGTTGTGCAATATGGATGTCGAGGCCCTTGCTGATCTTAAGGCTTATCTCGAAGAGGAGATTGAGAAAAGGAAGGAGGAACTGGAACGTTTTAAAAGGTTTCTGGGATTGGTTGATGAGCTTTTAATGCAGGAAAGCTTTAAGACCGCAGCTGAGGTTGTGGAGTCAACTGGGAAAAAGGAGGGAGGGGAGGAAGCATTCCAAATTGTTTCAAAGAACGGCGTGCTGTTAGGTGAGATGACGATATCGAAAGATTTGATTTCAATTAAGCCGAATCCGGAGATTGAGTTTAACGTTAAGACTCCCCCCTTCGCATCTTTTTTCCTGGGAAAAGTGTTATCGGGAATGTTGAGAGCCGATGAGGAACTAGTTAAGAAGAAAATGCTTGATGAGAAAAACATTATAAAGTTTAAAGTTAAGGCCCCCAACGATATCCTTCAAGAAATTGTAATAAGGAATTACGGTGACGAAAAAAGGGTTGATGAAATAAAAAACACTATACGTTGGACTCTGGAAAAAATCTACCAACAAGCACAGTGATTCCCCCACCAGCCATTTACTTAAAAAAGGATTCTTCAAACAGTATTATATCTGTATGTACCAGTTTCTCTAAAGCAAGTGGTAGAGTTGACCTCTTAAATAAGCAGTGGGAGACTTTCTTCGGCTCACAAAATATTAGCACTTTTTCATACTACCCTCCATTTTTGCAGAATTTTTCGAAAGATTTATGTCTAGTTGCTTTAAATAAATTTATAAATGGAAAAAAGGGGACTACTCTTATGACTTACCGAGATGCTGTGGAAGGCAGCTTTTTAGCGGTTCATGGGGCGGAACAACTCAGACTCATAAAAGAGGCGTATAAGTTTTATGTTAAAAACGACGTGCGGGATGTCTTAGCCTTTGGTGCAGTCACTCTGCTTAACAGATATCTTCGAGTTGCCAAGTTACCCAAAGAAGATGTAGCCATGTTTGTCGCTGCCCTATACCTAGTAAGTAGACACCCCTTCTCGTTTGCTAACCACACTTCAAAGCAGGAATTCGCGGAACAGTTTGGTATAAAAGCCACTTCGCTTGAGTGGTACTCTGAAAACTTGGCGGATAAACTGGGGTTCATAAGAATATATGATTACCGCCACTTCCCATATTACATTGATCCAGAGGGAGTGATTAACTCTGTAATTTTATCCGTGGTTCGTCTCACAGTAGAGGAGCTAGCGGTGAGAACACTTCTCGGTGTAGAAACATTCGAGGAGAACGAAGCCATAGAGGGAATAGTGGATAGATTGGTTGATAGGCTAAAAATTGTACCCAGCGTCTTTAAGCCAGAGATACGCAGAATTGTTTCAGAATATATGGCTAAAGAGATTAAGAAGTACATTTGAAGCTCAATAAGAGGCTTAGAGGTGAAAACTGAGAAAATCTTTCCCTGCTTTGAAGTTGAGGGACAAAAGATTCCCAGAATACTTCTGGGAAGCTCACCCTTCCTAGGAGCTGGCCAATTTGGCGTAAAGGCCTACCAATACTATAAAAAATTCTTCGAGAACCCTGAAAATATTACGGAGCTTGTAATAGAAGCCATAAAACTCGGAGTGAGGGGCATCCAGCTCGTGGCATACCGCGAGATCGCCCAAGCAGTGAAACAGGCACAAGTTGAAACTGGGGTGGAATTAACAGTCGTGGGAAGCTTGCCCTTTGATAGGCCAGAAGAAGGACTGGAGTGCCTGTGTGATTTAAATACTAAAGCTGCTTTACTCCATGGAGAGGAAACAGATAGGCTTAACCTCAAAGTGTTAAATTCTTGGTTTAAAAGAATCAGGAACGCGGGATTCGTTCCAGGAGTTGCTACACACAAACCAGACCTCACTCTACCTGCACTCCTAAAGAGTGAATTAGATTTTTCGCTGGTATTAGTACCCTTCAATGCGGCCGGCTTCCTCATGGGTAAAAAAGAAACGGTTTATAATATAGTCTCAGAATGCGACAAATCATACATAGCCATGAAGCCCCTAGCCGCGGGACGCCTCAAACCCAGGGAGGCATTAGAGTTCGTCTTTTCCTGTAGGGGCATAAAGTCTGCAGCGATAGGCGTAGCCGCCCCAGAAGAAGCTAGGGAAACGTTCTCCATAGCAAAAGACGTTCTCAACAAAACACTTCAATGTTAAATTTATGTCCTGATTCTTATTTCGTGCATCTTTGCTCGTTTTACCTTTTCAGGAAACGACCATTTTGCTACTCCCACATAAAGGAAGAAAAGGGGTTAATGCCTTTAAGTCACGAAGATGACTTGCAAACGGAAAGCATCGAGGTTTATATGAAGCAGGTAAACCTAAAAAAAGGGAACGCGTAGAGTTTTATGTAATTAGCTTTTAAGGGAAGGATTCACCTTGCCGGATTATCTGAGGTGGGGGTTTTTTATTTATAGTTGTCTTGGGCTGTTTTCACTTCTTCGACGACCATTGTTCCGGAAACTACTTGGTCTACTGAGTGGATTACTGCTCCCAGGCTCTCGATTTTTTCCTTTACTTCATTGTAGTTTAGCTTGTTTCCCTCGATTGTTATTTTAACACTTTCGGTTTCGGCGTCAACCTCAATGAGTGTGATGTTGACTCCCATAACTCCGTTTACTTTACCCAGCTCTTCTGCAAAGTCTGGTAAAACTGGTTGGTGTGGTTTAAGAACGTCGAGGACTAAGCGTTTTAAGCCATAACTATTGCCCATTTTTCTTATGGCACCTCGCCCAACTGTATCAAATTGAAGGATACTATTTAAAAGTATTGACAAACTCAAACAAGCCCATTCTCACAACTGAATTTTTTCTAAACCATTTGAGAATCTGAATGTGTGGTTGGAGTGTTTGGTATTTTAGCTTTTTTTATTGTTGCCTGAAAATCGGATACTCTTTGAGACAGGATTTTTCGGTACAATCTTGACAACTCTTACTCGTGTTGCGCCAGCGCTCTTCGAATATTGTGGAGTAATGATTTATGATGCATTCATCATTTGTTGCCTCGGCCACATCTCCCTTTCCGGAAAGTCCGCTGCTGGTTAGGTTGGCGCTGCCTCGAAAGACAACTAATCCATCTGCAACTATGAATTTGGAGTGAGCGAAGCTGCAAAGCTTAATTTGTATGTTGGACTCGGATAACAGCTTTATGAGAGCGTGGCCCTGTTTCCAGGCATTTTTTCCCAATATTTGAAAGTCTGGAGGTGAGGTGATTATTCTGATATTTACTCCCTTTCTCGATTTTTGGATAAGGGTGTCAAGGAGGTCGATTCGGTAGAGCTTATTTTCAGCCCTTAAGGTTTTTACTTCGAAGAGCAGGTAGCTCATAATCATTATCTCGCTTGATGCTTCCCTCAAGATTTGGATTGCCTTCAAGCCGATTTCTGGTCCGTGCAAAACCATACTTGCGGTCTCAGTTTTCTGGGGTTGCATACCTTTTCTTTGCTTTTCATAAATGCTTTCTAGCAGTTCGGCTCTTTCCCTGTACTCGTAAAGTTTGTTTCTGATTGAGTTTCTTAATTCTTGTTTTATGGGTTTTTCTAGCAGTTTGGAGAGTATTTCGGCCGATTTTCTGTAATTCTCACTCGCTTGCTTGAATTGCCCCCTTTTCTCTAAGCTAATTGCCTCCATAACTATTTTCCAGGCCACCCTATACTCCTTTTCGAACCATTTTTTTTCGTTATCAGGCACATTCATCACTTGAGAGCACATAGTTCTTCAAACTGAGATTAATAGCCATATTAAGGCTAAAGAAACTCCGCAGATAAAGAAGGGTAAGGTAATTATCTTTAAAGTATTTGCTGTTTCTTCAACTACTTTAAAAAATACGTTTAGCTTTTTATCAGTCCAAATTTTAATGTTGGTAATATCGAAAACCTTTGTACCAATTTCCACCTCTTCCAAGTCTGCAATGGCGCTTCTAGTATTTTTCACTATTTCTTCAATTAAATCCTCATGATTTATTACACGGCCTACAGGGTAATAGTCAGGCTGGTGGATAGATGAGGCGTTTACAGTGTGGGTGTCAGAGGTGAGAACTTCTACTTCGTCGACAAGCTTTTCTTCTAGAAGGCGGCTAATTATTTTATCTCTCAGCCCTATAATCATATTGTTCCCATCAATAACAACCAAAGCTGTTCTCTGTATCCAATGGTTGCCCTCGAATCTTTTAGGAACATCAAGCTTCTCATCATCCAGCCAAGTTTCAATAAGGTTTACAGTTATCCCCTGCTCACCCAATCCATAATCACGATAAACAGTAGGAAACCTTGTTCTAGATACGCCGTATCTAATTTTGGTAGCCTTTTTTAGGGATCCCATTTTTTTGATTGATTCTTCAACAGCGTTCAAAATGTTTTCAGCTGCGGGAGTGTTGGGTTCCACAAGAACTTCTGTGTCTAGAATGCAGTTATGAGAATCTATGAGGAACACGCTATCGCCTTCCAAGCCACTTTTTTGCATCTCACTTTTGGCTCTCTCCAAAGCAGACAGGCCTACTTTCAGGTTGATATCATCTGTTATTTCGGGGGAGCGGGTGGAAATCATAATTACACTACCCCCCAGAACCGCGGAGAGTATCTTGGCCTCATTTTCGTGTGCTCGATGGAAAGGTGTGGCTGAATCACTAAATTCGATTTCCTTTATTTTCCCGAGAATCTGTTTAATTGCCTTTTGAGTTTCTCTGGCGCTGCAAAGGTTCTGGGCGTGAGTACACGCTCCATGAGTAACGGAGAGTATGGTGTAATGTTTCTCCTCTATTTTTTGTGCCAAGAGACGTGGGAGGGCTGATGAGCCCGCCCCCTTGAAGGGACCGTAATGAATAAAGGAGGAGAATATTAACCCCTTCAATTTGTGGTTCTTTTTGGATCTGAAAGCAACTAGAAGAGCTGGAAGGCTTGCCTTCTCTCCAAATTTGTCAGTAACACTATCTATTTTTTGGGAGTCCTTAAGAATCCACTCCAAGAAAAATCCACGAATCAACTCGTAACCGCTGACGCCCAGCCTCCTTTTAATTGGCTTTTCTATTATGTGGAACGCCACAAAGTTTGGTATCGCAAGAATAAATGCTGCGACAATGAAGGTGACTAGCCAAGGAACTAGAAAAGTGGTTTTAAGGTTGCCCACAATTATTGCAAGGAAGGTTATGCCAGTGAGGGGTAGAATACTTGAAAGCAATACACTGAGAGGGATTCCAAAGGTGGAAATAGTTATCAAAATTACAAGGCAAAGTGCAAAAATGAACGCCGCCCCGAAAAATGTTGCAATTAAGGAAAGATCGGGAATATTCAGAATCCCGGAAATAAAAGCTCCTGCGAAGAAGAGAAACTCCCACACAGCAACAAAAATCAAACAAAAAGCCAAAGATCTAGATAGTGAAAAAATGGGGCTCCTAATCTTACCAACTGAGTACAATAAATAGGAAGAAATAAACATTGGGACCGCAAATACAAAAACACCCACCCCAACCCCATAAATTAATACCCTCTCCCAATCGCCTTCAGGAATATAAGAAACCACACCCATCACAATACTTAGTAAAAACCCAGTCAGAGCCAAAACCCGGGGCGAAGGAGGATTAAAGGGATAGGAAAATATTTGGGTAGCCCTCTCACGCAAGGTCCATTTCTCGGGTTTAACTATTCTCAGATAAGCAACACCATTCCTAAAGGGAGACAGAAACCTCACCTCACCTAGGAAAATGTATCTTACAATATTGGAATCATCAATTATAAACATAATCTAAAAAACAGGCATGGAAAGAGGTGCTATCAAAAATAGGTGATGCAGAATGGTTCGGTTATGCCTCAAAAAGGGGCTTTAATAAAGCTCCTTTCGCAATTTAGAGCCTTATAAGCCATATGTTCAGACAGAGCCCCTTATGACTGGTACTTTGAGGCGTTCCCGCCCCGTTCCCTCGCCTCTGTATGCCTTCCAGCCCCATTTTTATACATTTTTGTGTTAAAAACTGGGAGAGTTTCCCCTCCAAGAACCCAGAAACAAAGGCAGTTTCGACAAAAAGCAGTGCAGCTTCAACATATGGTTATGAGGGAAGCGGAACCGGTTAAATCTACATCGCCTCAATAATAAGCAGGAATTTACAAGCATCTTAAAAAGATTTACAGCTTTTTTGGATGACGTTTAATATTTTTTTCAGTATGTGTTTAGGGTTGATGACTTAATGGTGTGGTTGGATGTTGTGTATTGTTTTTTTAAACTAGCGGAAGTATATGAAACTTTCATCTGGTAGATACATTTTTACTCTCTTGTAGATTTCTTCGCGGTCTTCAATTTTGGTGTAGCCAGCTTTTCTAAATCTTTTTTCCATTTCTACATGGAAGGGGGGAACTCCTTCGGTGGGCCATTTTTCGCATAGATAGGTTATGAAGTAGACTCTCTTTTTGGGGTTGAGATTGATATAAAGAAATGTTTTGTAGGGATCGTCAAATAGCACGGCAATTGCAGTTATCAG
>JAHAWU010000107.1:8293-13898 GCA_018383815.1 Candidatus Jordarchaeia archaeon
TGTTGGCGATTCCAGCGTTTTCAAAAACAGTGGATAATGACAAAGTAGTTATTGAGTTGAAAATGTTAACGAAACACCTCAAACTTACATTTGACCGAAATAAGTGTATCGGATGCGGAATCTGTTTAGCCGCATGTCCAAAGGGAGCTATAGAGCGTGGGCCAGTAGGAGCCTCCCTAAAGGGTTTAACAAGTGTTCCCACAGTAGTAGTAGACCAGAAGGAGTGTTCGTTTTGCGGTGTCTGTGAAATAGTATGCCCATTTGGATGTTTTGAGCTGACCATAGATGGAGAGCATAAACTGATAATTCTTGAAAATGGGGCCCTACCCAAAATCGAAAAAACAGAAGTCTACTGCGAGAAAACAGGTCGAAAAGCATACAAGTTTTTTGAGGGAGAAATTAAGATACACAGCGAAAAGTGTCCGGGAGGATGCTCCACATGCGTGGAGATATGTCCAGTCGGGGCCTTAAGTATCCCGAAAAAAAGGAGCTGGGAGAAGTCGGGAAGAGTTGAGGTGGATAAAGAAAAATGTATTCTTTGTGGAGCTTGCATAAACAGTTGTCCCGCCAAGGACGTCATAGAAATAGAGAGAAACAAGTTCCACTATTCAGGGGAGCACACACAAATATGGGAGGAAATCTTAGAAAAGTTAAAGGAATCAAAAAGGTAAAAAACTGAACAGTCACTCTTTAAAGCAGTTTCTGGCATCGCCACCTCTACCATTTAAAGCCAATAACCGTTCTGACCCAGCGTTAACCTTGCGTAACTTTGGGTCTTCCCTCAAGCTTCATGGGAAGGCGTTCGTCCGAGAACGGTTGAAGCAAGCACCTCTCTCTGTAATGTTGTATTTAGGGGAAGGGCGTTCTCACGGCAATCACGTTCCCATTTTGGGCGCCTCATCAACCTATACCCCTTCAGGCTTCTCTAATTTAACCCCTCATTCTGGGCTTAGGGAAGATGCGCCCCGGCGATAAATTCGCAGAATCCTGTGTTTTTTTGGGCTTTTTTGTGCTTCTTTTAACCGTTTCCTAGACTTTTTTTTCACCATGTAGGGGTTGATAACATTAAAATTTTAGGAAAAATGCCTAAAAAATAAAAATTATTAGGAAAAATAGGGGATAAGCCACAACAAAGATTTTGCGAATCTATCGCCTTGGGCATCAACATGCACCACGGTTAAACCTAGTTCAGCCTCGCCTGTGGTGTGGCGCTTCCCCATGAAATATGTGTAATTTTCGAAAATTGATAAGCTTTTACCTAAATAGGAGCAATTTTTAGCCCCCAATAAAATACCTTTAGCCAATTTTTTGGAGGAAAATTAGGTACAATGTCTTGTTTTTGATGAGAAAATCAGGTTAGCGATGAGACTCCTCTAAGTGCTGGGGTTTCAGAAAAATTGGATGCGAACTGGTATTTTGAGCTAAGAATTCGTTAGGAAGCCAAGTCGCCTTTAGGTATGTACTAAACCATCGCAGACTACTGATTTTTGATACCACTTGGATCTCCTTCTTCTGTCTAATAACTTAATGTTGGACCAGATGAAGCTGGCTCATTTACAGACACTCACTGGCGGGAAGGCTCCGACTCCGTGTCGCGGGGAGTGCCCAATTTTTTTCCTCAATCCTAATTTGTGTTTTTTGAGAGTTCACTTAGCCTATGGAATATTAGGCTTGGTCCAGGATCCAGAAAGTTGCATGCTGAATCGCAATTGCCGCAATTTATGCACTCTTTGCCCATGTGTCCCATCCGTAGTAAGAAATATAAAGTTGGTTCTATTTCTTTCCTCTGCTTAATTACTGTACAATCTATGCAGACGCAGATTGGGCATGCTCTGATGCAATTCCCGCACTTCCTACAATTTTCAATTAACTTCTTAAAGTGGTTATATCTTTCTATTTCAGAGTTTTTATCAAAATTTTTAAATTGTTTTAATTTGTACCTTTCAGCTCTCAAAGTTGAGAGAATCATATTTCTATCTACGCGATCCAATATTTCCCTTTTTGCTTCTTCTAAGTTCAATTCTGCCGAGCTTAGCTTAATAGCTTTTAGTCCTTTTTCCGAGTTTATATATATTAGCGTTTTCGTTTTATCCCCATCTTTAATGACTTGAAATGAAATGTCTGAAATGGTTGGTTCCCTGTCCCCACATCTTTTACAACTTTCTTCTAAATCCAGCTTCTTCCCCAAAATGTAGCTTTTATTTTGACCTTCAACAGTAATATTATACTTATTTCCCTCAATCATTTCACTAGTTATTTTACTTGCGTCCACCTTTTCTTCTTCTAATATTTTTTGAGCTTTTTTGGGTGAAACCTTACCTTGGCATTCCTCCCCCAAAATTATCAAGTTATCTAAATTTATCTGCTTCCTTTTAGATAGTTTAACCATAGCTCTTACATCACATGGCTTTGCTACAACACCTATTTTTCCGGCGTTTTTCAGATTCTGCTGAATGTATTTAGGCACACTATTGAGTCCCGAGAGGTAATATGCGCTGAATTGAGAAAGGGGTATGGAATTTATTTGGTCTGGATGCTCTATTACTACTGGAACCAAACTGTATCTATCCTTTTTTTCCTGGAAAAGAACAACTTTTTCCACAAAATTATTTTCCAGGATTTTTTTGAGAATCGTTTGGATAGCGCCTCCTCCATATGTCTCAGATAACTTCTCATCCTTACTGCTTGCTATTACAAGTTCACCCACTTTCAAGTTAGAAACTCCCCTCAATTTTTTCATTTTATAATAGTAGCCATAGCTTCCCCTCGCTTGTAGGGGGTAGTACCCTCATAGTCAAAGGTTTACCTAATGAGGGTCATCCTACTTAGCGTTTAACTTCTCCTTATAGGGTTTGGTCCTAGCTGCGCAATCTCATCTGTCACTTTTTTGATTATTTCCGCAAATAGTGCTCCCTCTGCAGAGGAACAATAGTAAATTTGCAAGCGCTCTTCGCTTAATCCAACAGTTCGTAGTACCTGTTTTAGATATTCAACTTGTTTAGTTGCATTTATGTTCCCTGTTTCGTAGTCACATTCTCCTAAACGTCACCCTACTAGAATTACCCCATCTGCACCCTTACATAGAGCTCTTAGTATATAATCAGGATGTATAGTGCCTAAGCACCTTACCCTAACTGTTCTCACTGATGGAGGATATTGGCTTCTAATTGTTCCAGCCATATCCGCTGCCCCGTATCCTCACTTCAGGCACAGGAACGCAGCAATTTTGGGAATAAACACCTCAGAATCTAAACCCATAACACACACCTCGACTATGTCATGAACAAAGCATCAATGTACGCTTCGAACTGTTTTGGCCTGTAAAACCTCACGGTTATAGCTCTGGAGGGACACATTGAAGCACAAGAACCGCAACCCTTGCAGAGTACCTCGTTAATTTCGATGGCTCCATTTTTGATAGTAATTGCGCCTATCGGACATACTTCCATGCACCTTTCACACTGGTTACACCGGTCCCTATCAATCGTAGCGGATACTAGTTCCAACGTGTATCTCCCTTTAATCATAGGTATGGCTGCTGCCGAAGCCGCGCCTCTAGCCTGAGCTACAGCTTCAGCTACAGATTTAGGACCATGTGCAGCTCCAGCTACGTATATTCCAGGGACTTTTGTATCTATTGGGCTAAGTACTGAGTGGCTTTCTTTGTAGAAGCCATCAGGGCTTCTATCCAAGCGGAGAATGTTTACCAATTTTTCAGTGTCTTTAGAAGGGCACATTGCGACTGAAAGAACCACTAGGTCAGCCTCTATCCTTCTTATTTCGCTGTTTAGAGTATCTTCAACTCTTACAATCAGCTTCTTTGTCTCAGGGTTCTCCCTAACTGAGCCGACGTTTCCTCTAATGAATTTTATGCCGTAATCTCTAGCTCGTGTATAGTATTCTTCCCAAGCTTTCCCAGCGCATCTTATGTCCATATAACAAATTGTTACCTCTGTATTGGGATATTCCTGTTTGATTAGCTTTGCATTCTTTATAGCCACCATACAGCATACGTCTGAACAGTATTGATTGGAGTTTAAATCCCTAGAGCCGACACACTGAATCATAACAATGCTTTCGGGTTTCTTTAAATCAGATATTTTCACCAAGTGACCGCCGGTCGGCCCGTTGGGTGCGAGCAGTCGTTCTAGTTGAATCTGTGTAATAACGTTCTCGTATTTGCCGTAGCCATATTTTCCTTCTGGATTATACGGGGAATATCCGGTTGCAATTATAATTGTTCCCACATTTACCTCTATTCTTTCCTCTTTTTGGTTAAAATCTATGGCCTTGGATTCGCAAACCTTTTCGCAGAGATGACACTTTATACAGTGATCCATGTCTATTGTAGCTATTTTGGGTACTGCCTGTGGGAACGGAATGTGAATTGCTTTTCTGAATCCCATGTTTTCGTCAAACTCTTTTGGTCTTAATACTGGGCATACCTCTTCGCATGTGCCACAACCACTGCATTTCTCACTGATAACATATCGGGGTTTTTTCCTAATTGTCACCTTAAAGTTGCCTAGGTATCCATCTACCTTCTCTACTTCTGCATAGGTTAACAGTTTAACATTAGGTTTTCTTGCTACTTCAAGCATTTTAGGGCCTAGAATTCATATGGCACAATCATCGGTTGGGAAAATTCTGTCCAACTGCGCCATCTTTCCTCCTATACTAGGATTCTTTTCGACCAAGAACACATCAAAACCATCATTAGCCAGGTCCAAGGCTGCCTGTATCCCCGCAATTCCTCCGCCTATGACTAGCGATTTTTTCTCTACAGGTATTATTCTTATAGGAACCTCTTCGATGAAGTTTGCACGGGCAACCCCAGCTCTAATTAGATCTTTAGCTTTTTCTAACGCCTCCCTCGGCTGATTTCTGTGCACGTATGCGTCGTGTTCCCGTATGTTTACAAACTCTAGCAATCCCGGATTTAGACCTGCATCCTCCAGCACTGCTTTGAAAACTGGTTCATGGGTTATTGGAGTGCAAGAAGCAACTACTATACGATTTAGATTATGCTCGGTAATACTCTTTTTTATGAGGTTCGCGCCCGCTTCCGTGCACAACGAATTTGACTCCTCAGCCACGACGACATTAGGTAGTTTTGAAGCATACTCTTTCAACGCTGCCACATCGATAACGCCTGATATGTTAACGCCTCAACCGCAGACAAAAACACCTATGCGAATATCATTTTTTTCAGAAATTCTTTCAGCACCTCCTAAAATAGTTTCATAACATACAAAGAACAATTTTTCAGAGAGAATATAATTTTTTCGCAGTAGGTCAGTATTTGAAAAGGAAATGTGTGTTTAAAACTGGTTTTGGCTGGTGAGCAGCCACCAGAACCGCAACGCCGCAGCCCTGGACTCCTTTTTCACTCAAAGAGAGGCTTTCTTCAAGAGCCTTCCAGCCCTCCTAACCAGTAAAGCTACACCCATTCACCTACCTTTAAGCCAGTCTACGTCGCCTCAACCACCACCCTCTAAAACCGGTAAAGCTGTAGACGGAGGCGGCTTCCCCTCAACTACTACTTGAAACAGGTAGCGGTAAAGGGGCTGCTCCCAAAGAAGTGCTTGGAGATCCTCGCAAGAGA
>JAHAWU010000009.1:0-44625 GCA_018383815.1 Candidatus Jordarchaeia archaeon
ATATGTGGAACACAAAAATTAGCCTAAACCATAAAATTCACAGAATTATACAACACAGCACTCTTCTATGGCATCCTTAATTACTGTTCCTTAAATTTATATAAGAGAAATGGTTGAACTTTAATTTAAAAATTTATTAAATGCTGGTTTTCTAAAACCGGTTGGTCTTTTTTGAAATTTGGATTTGTAAGGTGTTAAAGTTGAAGCCTCTGGGTGTTGGAATTATTGGGTGTGGTCGGATTTTCGACCTTAATGTTCTTGGTTACCTACAGACTGATAAGGCTAAGATTGTGGCTCTTTGTGATTCGAGAGGAGTGAGGGCAAAAAAGAAGGCTAAAGAGTATGGTTTATCCGAAGCTAAAATTTACAGGGATTACAATGATTTACTCAAGGACGAACAGGTAGACATGGTGGAGATACTACTTCCCCACTATTTGCATAAAGAGGTGGCTGTCGCCGCGGCTGAAGCTGGTAAGCATATTTCGGTTCAGAAACCACCCGCCATGAATGTGAAGGAAATGGATGAGATGATAAGCGCCGCCAGAAAAGCGGGAGTCAAGTTTAAGGTATATGAAAACTTCATCTTCTATCCACCTTACCGCAAGGCAAAGGAGCTAATGGACGCTGGAGAAATTGGAAACCCACACATGATTCGAATCAAGATGACTTCGGGCTCCGTGGAATGTGGCTGGGAGGTGCCCCTAGAGGCTTGGATGTGGCGCTTTACCCCAGAACAGTGCGGTGGGGGACCCACCATTTGGGATGATGGCTATCACAAGTTTTCCATCGCACGCTACTTTATGGGAGAGGTGGAAAAAGTGTTTGCTTGGATTGAAACCACGGAGCTGGGACCAGGCTTACTTCTTGACTCTCCAGCCATAATTATGTGGAAATATAAGTCTCCCGGAAAATTGGGGGTATGGGACACATCCTTCGCTCCAGATATGAAAATTAAATCCAAGTATTATGGCACTGACGAGAGGGTGGAAATCACAGGGACAAAAGGTTACATCTGGATAAACCAGTGCACTGGACAACTGCTCGACATCCCCCCTGTCATAATGTATAAGGATGGAGAATTGACATGCTTTGAGAATCTCAGATGCGATTGGGCGGACAGCTTCATTGACTCCACCCTCCACTTCATTGACGCCATATTAGAAGACAAGGAACCAATACTATCCGGCGAGGAGGGAAAAAAGACTCTCCAATTCGCCCTCGCCGCCCTAAAATCCGCAGAAACCCACAAAGAAGTAAGCCCAGACGAAATAAAATAAAGAAAAACTAACTAAACACCCCGAAGATCCAAAAAAGTGTAATAAGCTGAGAAAATGAAAAGGGTAGAAAAAGGAATTACACACTTGCACATTCACTGAACTTCTTTTTCCTTTTAGCAAGCTGTTAAAGAATGGGTTGTCATCTCTATTTTTTTAGGTATTTGGGTATAGGGACGTCCCACCAGCCGTATGCTTTACCCTGACTTCTGGGATGCTCTATTGCCACCTCTAATTCTATCACTGCAGGTTTACCTGAGCTCATTGCATTTTTTATAGCCACTGCTACCTGTTCACCCTTGTCTATTTTTTCCGAGTAGCATCCAAAGGATTCAGCCAGTTTTACATAGTCTGGGGAGTAAAGCTGTCCGGCTTTGTTCCTAAACTCCACACCGTAGCTTCTTTCTTTACCATAAACGTCAATTTGCAGGTCGCGTATAGCAATCCAGCCATAATTATTGAAAACAGTGACCAGTATAGACACTTCATACTGCACAGCTGTTGCCAGTTCTTGGCAAGTCATAAGGAATGAACCATCACCCTCCATGGCAATAACTGGCGTCTCAGGTTTGGCCAGTTTGGCCCCTATGGCTGCGGGGACACCGAACCCCATAGTTGAAAACCCGCCGGGAGAGATATGAGTTCTAGGATAGTAAACTGGGAACTCCTGGAACGCCGACGCTTGGGCGTGTCCAGCGCTGGTCACCACTATGGTTTCACGAGGCAAAGTCTTCCTTAACTCCTTAAGATAGCGTGATATGGTAGTGGGATAGCCCTCCCTCAGCTTTTGCAACTCCTTTTCCCAATCTTCCTTAAGTCTGCAAAGCCTTTTGAAGTAGTCTGACTGCTCATACTTCCTTTTTGAAGTTATTTTTTGAAGGGTTTTAAGCAGCTCTCCCAAAACACTCTTCGCGTCACCCAGTATTGGTACCTCAACTGGATAATTTTTCCCAATTTCGCCCGGGTCGATGTCCACATGTATCAGTTTAGTGGGAGGAATGCTAAATGATTCACCAGGCTTATAGGAACTGGTGGTTTCGTCGGCAAAGCGGCATCCCACCGCAAGAAGCACATCTGCTTCCCTTCCAATTTTGCTTCCCACAGGTGAACCTTTGGAACCAGTATAAAAGGCGCTCAGCGGATGATCCTCTGGAATCACGCCCTTTCCCATCATGGTTGTTATTACTGGGGCTCCCAAAAATTCCGCAAGCTCCACAAGCTCTTTTTCAGCATTTGAGAGTATTACTCCTCCACCAGCAAGAATCGCAGGTCTCTCAGCCTTTGCCAAAAGTTTGGCGGCTTCAAGTATTTTCTCGGGATCACCCTGAACTCTTCCCCCAAGTTTGGAACCCACAGGTTCGGGAAGATCCACCTCAGCGGCTTCTGCCTGAACATCCATAGGTAAATCTATATGTACGGGTCCAGGCCGCCCGCCCAGAGCGGTCCTGAGAGCATTGTTTAAAACCCATGGCAGCTGGTCAACTCTGGTTACCTGATAACTCTTTTTCACCACAGGCTCCATGACTCTGGGGAAATCAGCCCAGTGTTTTCTTTCAATTTCTTGAAGAACACCCCTTCCAAACATGTAGGTGTGAACCGACCCAGTAAAAATCAGCATTGGAATACTGTCCAGATAAGCGGTGGCTGCACCAATAACCGTGTTACAGGCGCCGGGACCTATAGAGGTGAAAACCGCTAATGGTTTACCCGTGACCCTACAGTAACCGTCCGCTAGGTGGCATGCGGACTGCTCGTGTCTAACCTGAATAATAGGAACCTCATGTTCTTTAAAGGCATCAACCAAACCGAGATTACCATGTCCAGGAATTCCAACTGCATAAGGAATTTTCTCAGCCAAGAGAGTCTTGGCAATCATCTCTCCACCAGTCAAGTAAGGCATAGAATCACACCCAAAACATTTTGCGTCAGAAAATGTATGAACCCTTTCCCCTAATAATCGTTATCCAACAACATTCCTAATAAAAATCAGTAAAAAATTTACACAGCCAAAAACCAATTTTCCCGAAAAGGACACCAAACAATAAAAAAGTGGAAGAAGGAGTGTATACTTAAGTAATCAGTGGACAGCAAAATAAATGGGGCTGGGGCGTTTTTCTTATGATTCGCTTATGTTTATCTTTACTTTGAGTTTTTCCATCTTCTCCTTTAGATCTGGGTGCTCCTCTAGGTAGGCCTTTATTTCTTCTTTGTGTTCTTTTTGGTATTTGAGGAATTCTTCGGCTGTCATTCCTGTTTTTTTCTTGATTTGGGGCTCAAATTTTTTGGTGACTTCCATTGTAACTTCCATCATTTTTTGCATTACGAGAAAAGGGTTCTTTTCCTTCTTTTTGTTTAATTGTTTGTTTAGCTCCGCCATTCTAGAAGTCACTTCGTCCCTGATGGGTGGAAAAATCTCCAAAAAATTTGCAACATAAGTTTCAGTGTCCATAAGATAATATATTTCAAAACCAAAAATATTCTTTTTGTGTGTCGTGGATTATTTGCTTAAGGCAGGGTCGCCATTTGGTTCTTTAAGTATTGCACCCTTGTCTGCGGAAGTGACGAAAAAGAGGTAACGCTGAAGATAACCCTCCGCCCCCTTAAGTTTTGGCCTTTTTCTGTTCCACTCTTCTAGACGCCTTTTAAGTTCATCGTCAGACACTTCCATGTTTAGTCTCCTTTTGGGAATGTCAATTGATATTATATCTCCATTCTTTACTACTGTTATGGGTCCGCCTTCGGCGGCTTCGGGGGAGACGTGTCCAATCATGGCTCCTCTGGTAGAGCCAGAGAAACGTCCATCCGTTATTAATGCTACTTTGTCCCCTAGCCCCATACCATTTATTATGGAGGCTATCTGGTGCATTTCACGCATTCCCGGTCCCCCCTTCGGTCCCTCATACCTGATGATTATGACATCGCCGGCCGCTATTTGGCCATCTAGTAGGGCTTCGATAGCCTCCTCCATGGATTCAAAAACCTTTGCGGGGCCCCTGTGAACCAGCATTTCTTTAACCACCGCTACATGTTTACACACAGACCCGTTTGGGGCTAGATTTCCTCTTAGGACAGCGAGCCCTCCCTCCGGGTGAACTGGGTTGTCAAAGGGTCTTATGACTTCTGGTCTCAATATTATTGCATCACTAATATTTTCTCTAACTGTTTTTCCAGTCACTGTAATACAATCAAGATTGAGAATTCTGCTCAGCTCCTTCATAACCGCGGGGATTCCCCCCGCCTCATCTAAATCTTTAAGGTTATAGGGACCCGATGGCAGAAGGTTGCAAATGTGGCGTGTTAACGAGTTTAACTTCTCCATCATTTCTAGGTCGATGTTTAGCTTTGCCTCCCGGGCTATGGCTGGAATGTGTAGAGTAGCATTAAGAGAGCCGCCCAGAGCCAAGTCCACCATGATAGCGTTTTCAAATGCTTTCTGCGTCATTATATCCCTGGGAAGCAATCCTTGCTCCAAAAGTTTGACTGCTCTTTTTCCAGTCTCATGAGCTATGCGGATCTTTTTGGCATCCACAGCATGGGCTGTAGCGCAGCCGGGAAGCGACATACCCAGCGCTTCAGTAACTGCGGCCATGGTGTTTGCGGTTCCCAGCATGGCACAGGAACCCGGACCCGGGCATGCTAATCCCTCAATTATGTTCAGCTCCTCCTCGCTTAGCTCACCCAATTTAAATTTGCCCATAAACTCTCGCATCTCTACCGTGGTAATCTTTTTACCCCTATACGAGCCGGGAAGCATGGGGCCACCCGTTACCACGATGGAGGGGATATTCAGTCTGGCCGCGGCCATTAAGTGTCCCGGAACAGTTTTATCACAGGAGGGGATAAGTACCATGGCGTCAAACATGTGGGCCTGAACCATAACTTCAATGCTATCCGCGATAATTTCTCTACTGGGGAGGGGGTACCTCATACCAATAGTTCCCTGACATAAACCGTCACAAATAGCTATGGTGTCAAACTCAAAGGGTGTACCCCCTGCAGAAATAATCCCCGCCTTAACTGCTTTACTAATTGATCTGAGATGTATGTGACCCGGAACAATCTCATTCCAGGAGTTAACCACCGCCACCCAGGGCCTCTCAATAGCCCCATCGTCTAGACCCAAAGATTTAAGCAGAGCCCTCTGAGTACACCTCTGAACCCCCTTCTTAATAAAGTCACTCCGCAAACCCTGCTTCATACAAATTCACATCCCTAAAGGTTCCATTTGACATCTCATCCAAACTTTTCACACTATTCTCACATAAACATTGGCAACTGGAAAAGTAAGTAGTGATGCAAGGGTTTTTAAAACTAGTTATAACGAGGAAATAAAAATTTTGGGAGACCGGATTCAAACCCTTTTAGGCTACGTGCTCTAACATTAACTCTGATAAATCATAAAGTTTGAGTTTTGAATCCAATCTCTTAATAGCCAGGTCCAAATTTGTTCTACAGAGTGGGCAAGTTGTAACTATTGCATCTGCTCCGGTTTCCTCGGCTTCCTTTATACGTTTTTCAGCGATTTCCACAGAGTTTTCTGGAAACGCGGTAAAGTATCCTCCTCCACCGCCACAACACTGTGAATCTTCCCTGCTGTGCTCCATCTCTACTAGGTTCACTCCGGGAATGGATCTGATTACTTCGCGGGGAGCATCATAGATTCCAGCGTGTCTCCCCAAGTGGCAAGGATCGTGGTAGGTTACTTTCATGGGAGATGTTTTCTTGAGTTTGAGCTTGCCTTTCTTAATCAGATCCAGTAGCAGCTCTGAGAAGTGCATCAGTTTAAAGTCGAAATTTTCCACGAGCATAGGATAGGCGTTTTTGAAGGTAGAATAGCATCCAGCGCAAGCGGTGACTATCTGCTTCGCTCCCGTTTTTCTGAATATTTCCAAGTTTTCCCTGGCTATTTCTGCGGAGAGTTTAATTTCTCCGTCCCAGTAGGGGTGCATACCACAGCAGCCCTCATCAGGAGTTATTGTGAATTTATACCCCGCCTTCCTGAGCAGTTCTACAATGGCTCTGCCCGTTTCCCCATACCGGTAAGCTGTTACACAGCCGAAATAGAACAGAGTATCCGCAGTTTTTGGAACCTTAACCTCTAACCAGTTAAAACGTTCCTCCTGAGGCTCCTTGTAAGGATTCTTATACTCCCTTATCCTCCTATCCATCTTTTTCTCCTCTGGAAGAGGACCCAGACCCTGTTCTGTGAATTCTCTTCTCGCAACTTTGAGAATGTCAAATGGGCGAACCTCAGCATCGCACTGCTGGTTACAAATCTGACAGGTGGTGCAGGAGAAAATTCTCTCAGCAACCTGTGGTGTGGGCTTAATCCACCCCTTAACCACATTCCTGAGTAGTTGCATCTTTCCTCTTGGTGTCACAGACTCCCACTTAACCTGTTGATAAACTGGACACCTAATTCTACAAAAGGCACAAATATTACACATAGCAAGCTGTGTTCGAAAATCATTCAGAGTCTTCTTCTCTGCAGCCTTTAATTTTTCCCAATCTTCCATCGCTTTCCTTTTCTCTTCATCTGTAGACATTACTTCACACCCGCCATATAAACAAATTCATCTTTTGGTATTTCGGTTAATCCCATAACCATGGGGTTCAGAATGTTGTGGGGGTCAAAAACCTTCTTAATTCCCCGCATCAGGGTAAGGGTGTCCCGGTGTTCCAACTCAATAAACGCCGCCTTTGATACCCCTGTCCCATGCTCCGCCGACAGAGTTCCACCATGCTTCTTAATAATAATGTCTGCCGCTTCACTTGCAAACTTCACAGCCATCTCCCTCTGCGCAGGATCCTCCACATTTATGGCGCTACCTAGGTGGACGTTGCCATCTGCGATGTGTCCAAAGGCCACCATAAGTCTTCCATATTTGGCGGCCAGAGCTTTAACCTCTTTAATAGCCTCTGGCACGTGAGATATGGGTACTGCAAAGTCTTGAATACTGTTTATCGCAATGTTTTCTCCCCTCAGTTTTGCCAACAGGTTTGCCAAGGAATGTCTAAGTTTCCACAGCTCCTCCGTTTTCTTAGGATCTGTGGAGTATATAATTTGTTTCACACCTATTTTTTCACAAACCTTTCTAACTGTATCTGCCTCCTCCTTGACAACCTCCTGGTTGCTTCCATCCACCTCAATAAATAACACTGCGCCAGCCGGCGGGAGTCTGTCCTGCTCCTTAAGAGCAGAATTCAGAACCATTATGCATACATCGTCCAGAATCTCCATCGCTGAGGGCAGAATGCCTGTATTAATAATTTCCGTGGCCGCATCCAACCCCTGCTCATACTTTTCGAAAACTGGCACTATCATGGCAGTATACTTTGGTGCAGGTGTTATCTTCAAGATTATTTCTGTGAATATTCCCAGGCTTCCCTCAGAACCCACCAGTAGCTTAGTCAGGTTATAACCCGAGGAGCTTTTCCAGACACGCCCTCCGGTCCTGATAATTTTGCCTCCTGGCAGAACAACCTCCAAACCGAGAACATGGTCCACTGTGGCTCCATACTTTACCGCTCTAATTCCGCTGGCGTTGTTTCCCACCATTCCCCCCACAGTGCAGGCAATTGCGGAGCCTGGGTCTGGGGGGAAGCAGTAGCCATACTTTCTAAGTTCCTTGTTTAGCTCTCCGTAGATTACTCCAGGTTGAACAACCGCCACTCTATCTTTCAGGTTGATTTCTAAGATTTTATCCATTTTAACGAAATCTATGAGAATCGCGTTGTTATACGCTAAGGATTGCCCCGCGTAACTCGTTCCCGCACCCCGGGGTGTAACTGGTATTCTGTTTTCGTCTGCGAATTTGAGGATTTCTGCGACTTCCTCCTTGTTTTCTGGTCTTACGACCGCCACTGGTATGGCCCTCAGAAACGAGGCATCCGAAGCGTAGGCCACCAGCTCAACTGGATCTATGGTAACGTCGTCCTCACCCACAATCGCCGCAAGGGCTTCATAAATCTCCTTTTGATCCATCACTTATTCACCCAAAAATTATCTGTTTTACAAAGATTAACTATAATTATATCCTTTACTCCTAACAGGCATTAAACCTAACGTTTTGAACTCTAGCTATGTTTTCCGAGATAGAATTAACCAACCCACCTAGGCTCTTGCTTTCCCCCAGATTATTTTGCTCCTGGCATGTAAATGTATTCGTCCTCTGGTATTTCGGTTAGTCCCATCACCATGGGGTTCATTATGTTGTGTGGGTCAAATACTCTTTTAATTCCACGCATAAGCTCAATTGTTTCTCCGTGTTCAAGCATTACAAGATGAGATTTAGCCTGTCCGAGGCCGTGCTCCGCAGTTAAAGTGCCCCCATATTTCTTTATTATGGATTCTGCCGCTTGCCTAGAAAACTTGGTGGCGGCCTCCCTCTCCTTAGGATCCTCTACATTAATTGCCGAGCCAAAATGTACGTTTCCATCCCCAATGTGCCCCAAGGCTGCCATAAGCCTTTGTTCCTTGGCTGCCAAAGCTTTTATCTCCCTTACTGCTTGTGGTACCTGTGATATGGGCACCGCGAAGTCCATGATGCTGCTTATGGCCATTTTTTCCCCTCTTATTTTTGCAAGCAAGTTTGCCAAAGTGTGTCTTAGATTCCAGAGTTCCTCTGTCCTCTTAGGATCTATAGATTGTATTACTTGCTTGGCTCCAAGTTTTTCGCAAATATTCCTAACTATATTTGCTTCGTCTCTTATTGCCTTTTGGTTGTTTCCATCAACCTCAATAAATAAAAGCGCTTCAGCTTGGGGGAGTTTTTCTTCCAGAAAGGAGTTCATAACCATGATGCAAAGGTCGTCCAGAATTTCCATTGCTGAGGGCAAGATACCTGCATTTGTGATTTCTGTGGCTGCCTCCAAACTTTGATCAAATTTTTCGAAAACCGGAACTATCAGCGCGGCATACTTTGGTATTGGCGTTATCTTCAGTATGATTTCGGTGAACACTCCTAGGGTTCCCTCAGATCCTACCAGCAGCTTTGTCAGGTTGTAGCCCGAAGAGCTTTTCCAGACACGCCCTCCGGTCCTGATAATTTTGCCTCCTGGCAGAACAACCTCCAAACCGAGAACATGGTCCACTGTGGCTCCATACTTTAATGCCCTTACTCCGCTGGCGTTGTTTCCCACCATTCCCCCCACAGTGCAGGCAATTGCGGAGCCTGGGTCTGGGGGGAAGCAGTAGCCATACTTTCTAAGTTCCTTATTTAGCTCTCCGTAGATTACTCCCGGTTGAACCACCGCAATTCTATCTTTGAGGCTGATCTCCAAGATTTTGTCCATTTTGACCATGTCCATTAGAATTCCATTTTTGTAGGCTAGGGATTGCCCCGCGGTACTTGTTCCCGCACCTCTAGGTGTAACTGGTATTCTGTTTTTGTCTGCGAATTTGAGGATTTCTGCAACTTCCTCCTTGTTTTCCGGCCGCACCACAGCCACTGGCACAGCTTTTAATTGTGATGCGTCCGAAGAGTAGGCCAAAAGTTCAACGGGATCTACGGTAACATCTTCTTCACCCACAATGGGTGCAAGGGCTTTAAAAATCTCGTTCTGATCCATCAATTGACCCACCTCTCACCTCCTTAAAATAAAATTGGGTTATCCGCGTATTCCTCTTGTAGCCTTTTCTGCGTCTATGCCTCTTAGTCTTGAGCTCGCTTTTAGGTTTAATGGCGGAAATGCTGCGGGATCTATTTTTACATCTATTACCGCTGGTTTTCCACAGTCCATTGCGCTTTTCACAGTGTCGGCAATCTCACCTGGTTTCTCCACGGTCCAACCACATGCTCCGAAGTTTTCAGCTACCCTGGCAAAACTGGGGTTGGTGTAATCGTTGCCGAAATCTGTTCCGAAGTTTACCTTTTGGAACATCTTGGGTGCAGCGTAACAGTTATTATTCATGATAATTGTTACCACGTTGAAGCCGCATCTCACAGCGGTTTCCAAATCCATGATGGTCATCATAAAGTCTCCGTCTCCCACAAGACACACCACTGTTTCTTCGGGTTTAGCGGCCTTTGCACCTATCGCGGCGGGGAATGCGAAACCCATGGCTCCCAGATTAACTGAGCCAATGAAGGTTCTGGGATGAATTGTCTTTGTATAAGCAGTTATGAACAAGCGATGAAGTCCAGCTCCAGAGACAATTATGGACTTTTTAGGAATAGTCTTTTGTACATCCCGAAGCAAACGCTGAGGCTTCACAGGTACACTTTCTGAATTTATATCTGCTCCCCAGATGGCGTTCCACTCCTCCTTCTTCTTTTTTATTTCTTCCACCCTTGAAGATGACTTTTTTACTGCTCCCTTGGAATCAAGGATTTTTATCATCTCTTGAAGCACTGTTTTCGCGTCTCCCACTATGCCATAGTCACAGTGATAATTTTGACCTATTGATGAGGGATCAATATTGATTTGAATGATATCCCCTTTTATTGGGGTTGTGAAGTTATATGTGGTCAGGGAAGAAATAGTACAACCCACTGCGAGGACGACGTCAGCCTCCTCCAGAGCATCGTCAGCCACACTTATTCCCCCACACCAGCCACTTACTCCCAATGCTAAGGGGTGATCCTCTGGGAAGCATCCTCTGCCATTCTGGGTTGTTGTTACAGGTATCTGAAGCATCTCCGATATGGTTTTAAGCTCCTCTGAAGCATTAGACCATATTACTCCTCCGCCAGCCAAAATTACCGGTTTTTCGGCTTCTATCAATCTATCCGTTGCTTCCTCAATAATTGAAGGGGAAACTATTTGCGAATCAACTCTAATTGGAAAATCTGGTTCCACCTCTCCTTCCTCATTGTATATATCCTCAGGCATCTCCACCATAACTGGTCCAGGTCTACCCGCTTTTGCCAAGTAAAAGGCATTATTGATAATCCTCGGAATGTCGTTTACACGCCCAATGCGTTGGCAGGATTTGGTATAGGGCTTAAGAACCGCAAACTGGTTGGCCTCACCGAAGATTTCGCGTCCAATAAGTTTCCTCTCCACTTGGCCTGCGAGCAGAACGACTGGAGAGGAATCCCTATAAGCGTCGACTATACTAAGCACACCGTTTAACGTTCCAGGGCCAGAATGCATCTGGCAAACGCCGACCCTTCCGCTAGCACGAGCGTAACCATCGGCCATGCTACCTGCGCACCGCTCATGACGCGCAACCACATACTTTATGCGATTCTCCGTGCTCAGTGCAGATAAAAATCCAGCAACAGAAGTGCCACAAATCCCGAATACATATTCCACATCGTTTTCTACAAGTGCATCTACAATTGCCCTATTTCCCTTTACAGTAACCATCAATTTTAGCCTCCTAATCTTTAGTTATACACATTACAATATAAAAAGAATTATGCCAACTTCCCAAAAATAAAATCTCCTATCCCGTTTAATTGTCTCTATATATAGATAATTTGAAAACAGTATTCGCCCCCTTGGAAACACCACAAATCCCTGTTTTTATCCTAATTCATAGGAAGACTAATATGCCTGATGTTCAAAATTGAATTAAACCATCTTATGGAGGAAATTTTTATGGACAAATTCCCTTGGTGGAACGAAACTCAAAAAAAGCTTGCAGATGAGGTAGAAGCCTTCGCAGACCAATACTACCCAGACGCCGAAGAAGCCGCCTGGAGGAAACAAACTCCCTGGAAAGTTCTAAACGCCGTAAAAGAAAAAGGATGGTTCGGGGCACTAATCCCCAAAAGGTATGGAGGAATGCGGGAGGAATTAGCAATAACAGGCGCCTGCATAATAAACGAGGGAATATCAAGACTAGGAGTAGTAGGAACAATATATGGAGGATCACAATTCGGGGGAGTGCACCAGATTGAAACCTTCGGAACCGACGAGCAGCGTGAGAGATGGCTACCTGCAATGGCAACCGGCGAAAAAATAGGCGCAATATGCATAACTGAACCACCAGTAGGTTCAGACGCGGCTGCGGTGGCAACAGAGGCTAAACTAGAGGGAGATTATTACATCATCAATGGTAAGAAAAGATTTACCACGGGTCTGGGAATCGCAGACATATACATGTTATATGCTAGAACCAGCCAAGACCCCAAAGACAGAGCGGCGAACAGACACCTAACCGCATTCATTGTAGAAAAAGGCATGAAAGGATTCACGGTGGAAAAGATAAACGAACTATGCGGAGGAGACGGATTACTTAACGGGTACCTCAACCTAGACGAGGTAAAAGTGCCAGTAGGAAACCGCTTAGCTGGGGAGGGAGACGGCTGGACAATCATGATGTCCGGCTTAAACGTGGAGAGAACCATAGCCTCATCCCAACTACTCGGACAAATGAAGGAATCAATAAGATTCGCCCACTTCCACTCACAAAGAAGAGTCCAATTCGACCAGCCCACAATGCTGGCCCAAACCAACCAGTTCAAGATAGCGGACATGATAATGCGCCTCAAAACCTGCACACTACTCGTCTACTACGCAGCACACCTCCTAGACATTGGAGGAGGTGGCCCCTACGGACCAGTAATAGAAGCCACAGCAGCAAAACTTATGACCTCCGAATCCTACGTGTGGACCTCAGCCAACGCCATGCAAGTAATGGGCGGAGATGGCTGGACACGCTTTTATCCAGTTGAAGCAGCATACAGGGCCTCCAAAGTAACAGAGATTGCCGCCGGGACAAGTGAAGTTATGCGCATGATACTCTATCGCCTGGGCACGAGGCTCATGGAAAATGAGATAAAGCCTCCGCGGAGAGTTATTCATCCGGAACTTAAGGTTCCTCTCGACTATTTCGACAAGGTTCCCGACTCAGAAAAAATGAAAATAACTGAGGAAAGCGTACTCCAGGTACTTGCTGAGAACTACCGCGTAAACCCAGGATTGTACATGTCTCGCGAAGACCTTTTAATGTATTTGAAGGGAACCGAGGAAGAACTCGACGAAGTTCTTATGGAGCTGGAGGAAAAGAAGCTCGCGGTCCTAAGCAGAGACCGGAGGGGCGTCATTAAACTGCGAATGCCACCTACGCCGGCCTTAAGAAAGCCCACCCGCTAGAATATTATCAATACTATCCGAAATGGGTAAACATGGACGAGCTATTCTAAAAAACCGCACCTTCCCCTCTTTTTTTGGGATATCTACAGATAGGTAAAAGACGGTAGACATGAACGACTACGTCTCAATTATGATCATTGTCTCTGAAAAATGCCGAGGCACTTACCAAAATGAGAGATAAATAGAGTGGATGTTACTCTCAGTTCTTTTATTTATTCTTCGTTAATATGTGAAAAATTTTCTACCATAGAATTAGGAGCTTACATGTTTAGCTACTTTTTATATGGTTTCTGGGTGCATCATTTTTTCCATCACGCTCTTATCTACCTGTTTCAGCTCCTCCTCTTTCTCTAATAACTTTCTGATCTTCTCGTCCATGATTCTTTTTCGTTCCATTGCCAGTCTTTTCTCCTCTTCTCCCCTTTCTTTTTGTCTCGTGGCGTTGATAAAATCATCAACCCTTAAAATGGTGGTGGCGGTTTCGCTTGCGGCTTTAAATGCATGCTGTTTAACTTTATATGACTCCACCAACCTTTCCTCCACCACATCTTCAATCTCCCTTTTTGCAGCGTTGACTCCCAGATTTGTGAATCCATTAGTATGTCTGGATCTTAACTCCACTAAAACATTAATCGGATCCAGTCCCGCGTTGGTTGCGAGGGTCTTCGGAATAGCTTCCACGGCAGACGCAAAGGCCTCTATTGCCAGCTGTTCCCTTCCCTTAAATGTTCTTGAAAAGTCTCTTAATCTTCCAGCAATCTCCATTTCTATGGCTCCGCCACCCGCGATGATTTTTCCACACTCAATTGTAACAGCCACAGCTTTAAGGCTGGCTTTAATAATCCTCTCCAATTCCTCTACTACATGCTCTGTTCCCCCCCGGATTAGGATTGAGGTTGCTTTCGGGTTTTTGCAACGATCAATAAACAGCATCTCGTTACCCGAGATTTTTCTAAACTCCACCAAACCAGCTTCACCCAAGTCCCTTTCAGTTAACTCATTTATGCTTGACACGATTTTGCCCCCCGTGGCCTTCTCCAATCTTGCCATGTCCTTCTCTCCGGTCATGTCCAGAGCCATTATCCCCTCCTCAGCAAAGCAGTTAAGTATCGATTCACTAATACGCTTACGGCAGAACAAAACTTGGGCACCAACACGTTTAACGTTCTCCACGACTCCCCTGTTAAATTCCTTCTCCCCCTCAATGAATTCTTTCAGTTGCTCAGGCGTCTTAATTAAATATTCTTTTCTCCAATCCATGTTTTTTCGCGTGAAGGGTTCAAGTGAGCATTTAAGTAGGGCAATTTTGGCATTCTCCACCCTCCAAGGCATTCTTGGATGAGGTCTTCCTTTATATATGATTAATCCATTCATTAATTCCGAATCGTTCAGGCTTCCTCCGCCTTTTTTAGTGAAGTCAACATTATCTAAATTTACAATTATTTTGCCCAAATTCTCCTCCGCAACACGTTTAGCAGCAATGACAACGATGTCAGCAAGTCTGTTCTGCAAATCCATAGCTATTCTGCTTCCTATAACCATTCGCGCAACATTTTTCAATGCTTCATCGTCTTCGATGGACACTGGTTTCGATAGGAGTTCTAAAATCTCCAAAGTCTTCCTGGTAGCTTCCTCATACCCCTTAATTATAACTGTGGGATGAATATTTTGATCCAGCAACTTCCCTGCTTCCTTCAGCAGTTCAGCTGCAAGTATTACTACGGTCTTCGTTCCATCACCAGCTATAGTATATTGTGTCTTCGCAGCATCTATGAGAATTCTAGCTATAGGGTGTGTAACATTTAATTTCTCCAGTGTTGTCTTTCCCTCACTTGTAATCACCACATCTCCAGTAGCGGTGACTAGCATTTTGCTCATTCCCTTAGGTCCCAGCATCGTTTTCAGAATCTCGGAAATCACGGTTGCAACCATAATGCTTGTTCTTCTAGCCTCCTCATGTCTAATACGATCCCTAGACAAAGTCGACGTTGGACGGCTAGTTAGTGTTGCGGCCATCTTCACCACCTCATTTAGGCAACTAAAAATCCAGCCTAAGAACAGTCCAGAACCAGATTAAACTAAACTAATAAAAATGGCACATACTTATTTATCTTCCCATCAGTTTTACCTGTCCTCACACTAAGGCATTTTTGCGCTAAAAATAAAGAGATCGCTATTTCCACTGTGATGATCTCCCACGTTACAAACTAGGCTAATAACTTTAACCCATAAATAAGCTTCTAATATTTTTCTAAAAAAGGTCACCTTATAAACAATCGATGAGTATATGGAATGGATTGAAGGATTTTTAATTGATGTCACGAAATAAATGTCAAAATTTAAATTCTCTTAACCTCCATCTTAATACTAGGTGGACTGGGCGGCTTGTGAATAGCTCGCAATACAAATTTGTCAATTCAAAAGATTATAGGAGGCTGATATGTTGAGTAAGGAAATTAAAGTAGTTGCTATGATTGGTGCTGGATGGATGGGAAAACAGATTTCATCTTGGGTGGCGACCAAGGGTTACGCTGTACGCATTTATGACGTTAGCCCCAAGGCCCTCAAGGCTGCAAAGGAATTTGTGACCCAGACAGTTGAACTCACCTTCATGTCGCCAGAAGATAAAGGAAAGCTGCAAGAAATTCTGGGGAAAATCACTTATCACGATAAACTCGCTGAATCAGTTAGGGATGCAGACCTAATAATAGAGGCAGTACCTGAAAACCTAGATTTAAAGAGGGAAGTTTTCTCAGAAATAGATAAATTAGCCCCACCCCACGCAATTATCGCCACTAACAGTTCCTCAATTCCAGTTTCAAAAATTGAGGATGCCGTTAAACGAAAAGATAAGGTGCTGAACATCCACTTCTACGCCCCCATATACCAGAGACCCATGGTGGACATCATGAGGGGAACCAGAACTAGTGACGAAACATTCGAGATGGGCAAGGCGTGGATTGAAAGCATAGATTGTGTTCCCCTAGTGGTGAAAAAGGAGTGCCTGGGCTTCGTGTTCAACAGAGTGTGGCGGGCAGTGAAAAAGGAGTGCCTGAAAATCTGGGCTGGGGGATACGCAGACTTCAGGGACGTTGACCGTGGATGGAGAATATTCACAGGCATGAACATGGGACCATTCGCATTAATGGACGCAGTAGGCCTAGATGTGGTTTACGATATTGAAATGTCCTACTACAATGAGAGCGGCAACCCCGACGACAAACCACCAAAAGCTCTAAAGGACATGATCGATAGAGGAGAGCTAGGGATGAAGTCTGGAAAAGGTTTCTATGACTGGAAGGGCCCCCTCGATTTCACATCTCCAGAGTTTATTAAGCCCAAGAAGAAATAATACTCTTTGGAGGACTTTGGAAAGGGAAACCATACCCTTTCCCCTTTTAGAAACATTAAGGTGCCTAAGTGGGAATAAATGAATTTGGTTGGGCTTCTTTTTTATGAATTAGTTAGGAAAGATGTGTTATGGATGCAAAAAACGTTAAGAAGGTTCTAGTTGTTGGTGCAGGTGTGATGGGGCACTCTATCGCACAGGTCTTTGCACAAGCTGGAATTGAGGTTGGCCTCGTAGATTTAAATGAAAAGATTCTGGAACGCGCCACTAATCTAATCAAGTCTAATCTGGGTATCTTAGCGGAGTTTAAACGTGTACCCAGAAACAAGATTTCCACTATTCTTAAACGCATTCACCCCACAACTAGTGTAGCTGACGCGGCTCAGGGAGCAGACTTTGCAATTGAGGTGGTATCTGAAGTCGCCGAGGTAAAGAAAAAGGTGTTTGCCCAACTCGATGAACTGTTCTCGGAAGACGTCGTTTTGGCCAGCAACACCTCTGGGTTAGATATATTCAGCATTGCGGAGGTCAAAAAACTCGAAAGACTGATCATAACCCACTGGTTTGCTCCACCACACATAATACCCCTAGTTGAAGTGGTTCCCGGACCAAAGACATCCAAAGACGTGGTCACATTTACCAAAGAATTAATGGAGAGGCTAGGTAAAAGACCAATAGTATTAAGGGAATTTGTACGTTCCTTCATCGTTAACCGCATCCAAAACCAAATATCCCTTGCAGTTTTAGAGATTTTGGAGAAGGGCTGGGCCACCCCTGAGGAAATTGACCTAGCGGTGAAGAGCAGTCTAGGAATCAGACTCCCCATAGTGGGGGTAGTCCAAACTTATGACTTTACCGGATTAGATTTGGTGCTTGACATAATGAAGAGTTACGGAGTAAGCCACCCCATATTCGAGGAAAAGGTGAAAAAGGGACACCTTGGAGCTAAAACCTCTAAAGGATTCTACGATTATGGCGGACGGAGCGAAGAAGAAATTCTCAAAAAAAGAGATAGGCTATACCTCAAAATGCTAGACCACCTAGAAAAAATAAATGCCTTCGAACCAATATAAAAATCCCCTACAATAGCAGCCCCAATAACCTTAGTACTAATGAAAAGCTTCAATGGGGGGTTGCGTTAGGATGAGGCTAGCCTTTAGAGAGGGGCGTAGTTTTAGCGACTATCTTTCCAATTTTTTTAATCCTTGAGAGGTATGTCTCCACCAAGTAGGGCAGAGACTTGTATGCCGGAATTGCTAGGGGCTGATAAAACACTCTCTCCTTCTCTATTCCCCTTTTCTCAAGCTCCATCTGCGTTTTCTTCACATTCTCCTCTGTTAACTCTCCCTCCTTAGTGTCTCCGTTCTCACAAAGCATAATTCCATCTGCACCCATCTCTAAAGTTTTGATAAGCGTATCTGTATCTATAAGAGCAGTGGATGGCACCCTCACAATCAGTAGGTTCGGGGGATAGTTTAGCCGTGACACGCCGGCAGCGTCTGCCGCTGGGTAAGCAGTAGAGTCCCCAAAGAATCCAATTATCCTAATATCCTCTGTGGGCACAGATAGAAGTCCCCTTACTTCCTCCAGTATTTGCTCCTTCGTATAGTGAGCCAACTGTAAAGCTTTGTTAGGGCATGCGGGGACACAGGCTCCACAACCATTACAGGCCAGTATATTTATCTCCGCCTTACCAGTTTTCTCGTTTAACGTTATGGCGTTGTGAGGACATACCTTCACACACTCCCCCGCACCCCGACATTCACCCACCAGCCTAGCTTTTATCGGTGAGATGTCCTTGTATCCTTCCCCCAAGAACTCTATTGCTTGGGCCGCGGTGGACCTGGCATCTACCACGGATTCTCTGATATCTTTTGGGCCAAGGGCTGTTCCCGCAGCGTATATTCCTTCCCTCAGGGTGGAAACTGGATTAAGTTTAATGTGCTTTTCCGCGATAAAGCCGTCCTCACCCGTAGATATGTTGAGTTTACTCGCTAGTTCCCCCAAGTCTCTTGAAGGAATCATGGCTGGGCATAAAACAACGAGATCCAAAGAGTTCCTTATTACTTGGCCCGTGTCAATGTCCTCAGCCACAATCTGGAGTCTTCCAGATTCTGGGTCTACACTCACTTCTGCGGGCTTGCCATGGATGAAGTTTATGTTCATTTCACGCGCCTGCCTGTAGAGTTCTTCGTATCCCCGGCCAGCCATTCTCAAATCGATGTAGTAGATCCATATGCGGAGATAGGGCAGAGTCTTCTTCAGCAGTATCGCTTCCTTAACCGCGTAGGGACAGCAGACCTTGCTGCAGTAGGAAACACCCTTATGCGGATTCCTGGAGCCTACACAGAGAATAAACGCTACGTCTTTTATGCGTTTACCCTTGGAATCTTTAAGAACCTCCCCCGCTGCCAGCTCATTCTCTATAAGTCTCTCCAATTGGAGTGAAGTTATGGTGGATTTCTCGTCAACCTTGTATCTTTCTATCTCACCCCTATCTAAGAGGTCGTAGCCAGTAGTAACTATTATCGCTCCCACATTGAAGGTCTCCACCCTCTCCTCTTGGTTAATGTTTATGGCTTCGGCTGGGCACTCCTTTTGGCAGGTTCCGCATTTTCTGCAGGTCTCAAAATCAATGGTGTAAGCCGCGGGAACAGCTTGCGCAAATGGTAAATATATTGCTTTGCGGGTGTAGAGTCCTGCCTCATACTCGTCTGGAACCTCCACCTCGCAAACCTTCTCACACTTGCCACACCTTAAACACTTCTCAACATCCACTCCTCGGGGCTTAACCTTAACTTTTACTTCGTAGTTTCCCGGTCCTCCGGATACCTTTTCCACCTCTGAGTTGGTTAGCAGTGTGATGTTGGGGTTTTTGTCCACATCAGCCATTCTGGGGCTGAGGATGCAGGGTGCACAGTCTAGGGTGGGGAAAACCTTGCTCAGCTGAGCCATCCTGCCTCCTATGCTCGGCTTTTTTTCCACCATTATAACGTGGTATCCGGAGTTTGCTAGCTGTAGCGCCGCTGTTATTCCTGCTATTCCGCCGCCAATAACCATAACCTCCTTAGAGATCTCTACTCTGGTCTTTTGGAGGGGCTCCAATTTTCTTGCTCTGCCCACTGCCCCCGATATTATGGCTATGGCCTTCTCGGTGGCCTTCTTTTTATCCTTGGTGACCCAGGAGTCCTGCTCCCGAATATTGGTGTGAACAAACATGTAGGGATTCAGCCCTGCTTCCACCACTGTTTCCCTAAAGGTCTCTTCATGCATGTGTGGGGAACAAGATGCAACTACCACTCGGTCTAGGTTCTGTTTTTTGACAGAGTCCACTATCATTTTTAGACCCAGTTTGGAGCATAGAAAACGATTGATTCTCACGGTTTTTACGTCGGGAATTTTTTGGATGGCTTCCTTCACCGCGTTAACGTCAACCACATCTCCAATGTTTCCTCCACACTCACAAATATAGACGCCAATCATTTTGAATCACCCCTTAACCCCTACTTTGTCCAGTAAGGGTTGTACATCCACCTTGTTGTATTCGAATCCCAACTCTTTTGGATCAATGCCAAAAGCCAAACCCATAATCTGGGGTAGGAAGAGAACTGGAATGTTGTAAGGCTCGCAGCCAAACTGTTCTTCAATAAACTTTTGGTGGCCGTCATACATTATGGAGCAGAAGGGACAGAATAAAACCAAAGCATCCACATTAGCCTTCTTGACGTTGTCCAGTTTCTTCTTAGCCAGCATAACACCCAACTTTTGATCGAAAGTTAAAGTGCCCCCACCACAACAATCAAGCTGACCCCCATAATTTACTACTGTGGCACCCAGAGCCTCAATAATCTCCTTCACGCTTTTGGGATGTTCTGGATCATCAAATTCATCGTATATTTCAGACGGTCTCAGATAGTGGCAGCCGTAGTGTATAGCCACCCTGAGGCCCTTCAGAGGGTTTTTCACATGTTCCCTTATCTTGTCCACACCGTAATCCTCATACAGGTATCTCACAAAGTGCTTGACCCAAACCAATCCCTTAAAGGTTAACCCCTGCTTTTCCAGCTCCTTTTTGACCTGTTCACCCACCGGATTTTCCCTATTAACTCTAGCCTCAGTCAATGTTCCGGCGCAGGCGCTGCAAATGGTAAGTATGTTAAGTTTCTTGGATTCTGCGAGAGCCAGGTTCGCCGTAGCCATGGATTTAGCGGCAACCACATCCACATTTTTTAAGGGGTAACCGCAACAGGAAAAATTAAGGTCAACAAGTTTAATTCCCAGCTCCTCCGCCACTCTCCTCGTAGACACCTCGTAACCCAGGCACCTCACAGGTATGGTGCATCCCAAAAACAATGCAAACTCTCTTTCACTCAAGAACGTTCACCCAGCAATTTTTTCCTGTCAATTTTGAAAATCTTAACATCCGGTTCAAGTTTAGGTAAATCTAGCATCTCCCTCTCCTCCTGAGTGAACTCCTCCAAGGGGTAAACTCTTCCGTGCTCCTCTAAGTTCTCCACAATTTTCTTCACTGCTGCCGGAATTATTCCCTCCTCCACAGCTATATTCTTAATAGCTCTCATAACCTCAGAGGGATTAACTCCTTGAGGGCAACGCTCGGTACAGGCGTTGCAATCCGCACAGAACCAGACAAAATCACTGGAAAGCACCTGATTCTTCATGCCTAGAATGGTTTTCTTCACAATTTTTCTAGGATTATACTCGGGATTTATGAGCCTCAAAGGACAGCTGGAGCTGCAGACTCCACACTGGAAACAGACAAGAATCTGTTCGCCGCCTGGATGTTTAAGTACTTTTCTCAGAAATGAAGAGTCCAGATTTTCCGCATCTACAACTGTTTTTTCTGCGTCAGCTCCCGCCATTACACCACCACTCCAAAAATATTTCACACGGGAACCCATGAACAATAATTTCTACTCTTTTTTATTGTTTCTGATTACTTCCCTAGCCAATTGATGTTTAATCTTTCCTTTTACGAAAATAAACATTTCCCAAAAAGATATGCTACAAAATTGTGATGATCCACCAAGTATCCCTTCACTGAAACATTTTTCACATCGCAATTAGTTCACAAACTGGTACCCACACAAAACACAAATTCCGCTTACAATAACTTTTTCCATGCTTTGAATCCGTCTCGAAATTTTTTTCACCCCCTTCGGCCCCATATTCGCAAAGCTTTTATTAGCTAGCTGCCTTTGTTGGTTTAATGTCTGGGAAGGAGTTTTTCACTGGTCGCTACAGAGAGTTAGGCTGGCATTTTAGGGAAGTTACCCCAAAACAAGCCATTAGAATAAACACCATAAACACTAAAGGTGTTAACATTGTTGATAGACTTGAGGGTTTGGGTGTCAAGCTTGAGAAAATTCCCTTCCTAGAAAACGGCTACTGGGTTGCGGAGGCAGAGTTCAGCATAGGTGCGACATTCGAATACCTTTTGGGATACTACTCAATTCAGGAAGCCGCGGCGCAGATTCCCGCAACGCTCTTCACGGAGCTAAAGAACAGTATGGTTTTAGATGCCTGTGCAGCTCCCGGTGGAAAAACCATTCAGCTCGCAGATCTAATGGACAACACTGGAGTTATAGTGGCTTTAGACGTTAAGAGGAGAAGACTTAACGCCCTCGCAAACCAGCTTGAACGCTGCAGAGTAAAAAACACACTTGTATACCATTTGGACGCGACGCAAGCATCGAAACTCGGTTTAAAATTTGACAGAATACTTCTAGATGTTCCTTGCTCCGGAAACTTCGCCACGGACAAACAGTGGTTCGAGAGGAGAACCATTACAGATGTCGAAAGAAACGTAAGGCTGCAGAGAGAGATCTTGGCTGAAGCCGCAAAAATTCTCAAGGATGACGGCGAAATAGTTTACGCCACATGTTCCCTGGAGCCTGAGGAAAACGAGTTCAACATAAACTGGGCTTTGGAAAACCTCAAACTCGAGACAGTACCCATAAATTGTTATGGCGAAGAATCTCCCACGAAAATTTTTGATAAAAAATTGGACAGCCTGATAAACAACTGTAGGCGAATATGGCCAAGCGAAGGAACCCAAGGCTTCTTCGTATGCAAACTCAAGAAGAGGGGATAAATTGATGAAGTCCTTGAAACTTTTCCTGGAAAGGTTCGCTGTCCAAATAGATTTGAATGAGGCCTTAATCGATGTTGTAGGAAAAAAATACTTCCTGCTAAACGACACATTGAAGGACTTAGCTGCTAGAATCCTCAAAAAATACCATTACGCTGGTGTCCCACTCGGAGAGTCGAAAAATGACTTTTTCCTTCCAAGCCTCCAACTACTTTTCATGATTGCCGAGAAAGCCGTAAACAAAATTTTCGTGAACGATAAGACTGCTTGGCTCTTCATATGTGGAAGGGACATACTCAAAGAAGGCATCACACGCGTTGAAGGCTCACCAAAAAAGGGCGATTACACACTAATTTTAAACAAGCATGGTGAATGTTTGGGCTTCGGCGTAGTAAAACAACTCCCCCAAGAAGCGGAAAAAGGCGTAGTGGTAAAAAATATTTTGGACCTGGGAGACTTCCTCAGAAGAGAGCAAAAGCAAAACCGAAAAAAGCCGAAAAATTCGAAAAGCTCCAGCAAAAAGGTTTAGGGTCCATGCAGATACATGTATGGATGGCTTCTTCCACTCCTTTCCAAATATTATTTTTAGAGTGGCGTGAAGCAAGTTTGGAGAAGGGCAGTCAACCCATAATAAACTCGCACCCCTTCGAGGAATAGTTGTTTTGGTGTATGGCTGTACCTGTATAGTTTTTAGAATGTTACCTATTTTGAAAATTTTTTGATTACTGAGGCGTCTATGCGGTTTTCGTTGATGGCTAAATCTTGATAGCTGATTCCCATGGCTAAACCTAGGAGCTGAGAATAATGTACTATGGGAATATCGATGGGGTTGTTTGGGGGCATTTGGCTCTGCTCATACATCAAGTAGCAAAATGGGCAAACGGTGACCATTATATCGGCATACCTTTTAACTGTTGAAAGCTTTTCCCTAGCTATTTCAGTGGCTAACTCGTTTCTTCGTTTTATTGTCAGCAGTGGTGCGGAGCAGCAGTCCAGCTTACCCGGATAGTCTACACTAACTGCCCCCGTAATATTAACCAGTTCATCTAGGGAAGTGGGGTCTTCAGGGTCATCAAAATTCATTATCTTGAAAGGCTTTAATAAATGGCACCCGTAATGCACCGCCACCCTTAAACCCTCCAAGGGGTTCGAAACATGGGCGCGAATTCTATCAATTCCCAAATCCTCAAAAAACATTCGCACAAAATGTTTAACCTCCACCTTCCCCCTAAACTCCCGATCCACTCCCGCAAGGATGTTGTTCACATCGTCTCTCAGTTCAACTTCCTTTTTCAGCGTGTTGTTGGCGTCTGTGAGGACTTCTGTGCAGCCATTACACAAAGTGACAATGTTAATCCCCATATCCTCCGCTATGGATATGTTCCGGGCGGCCAAGGCAAGCGCCGTTATAGGGTCTATACACTTTAGATAGGTGGTTCCACAACATCCCGCTCCCTCCATATCCAAGAGCTCCACACCCAAAGCTTCGGCTACTTTCCTTGTGGAAACCTCGTAGCTCGGAAGCCTGGCTAAAGTTGTGCACCCCACAAAAAATGCATACTTCATAATTTTTTAGTCCTCCTCTATTTCTATTCCTACAAGTTTGTCAAGTCCCGTCATTTTCATAATTTTTCTAACCTCACCAATGTTAACTTTGGGGGCAGGTGGGAGCTCCCTCATCTCCCTATCTTCCTCTATAAATTCAGTAAGTTCGTAGATGTAACCATGACTGGCTAAGGCTTCAATAACCTTCTTCATGGAGGGGTGCAGGTAGCCCTCTCTAGCCGCGATTCCTCGCAGAGCGGAAATTATCTCCGCCAGCTCCACATTTTGGGGGCAACGCTCAAGACACGTATAACACTGGAGGCAAAGCCACAATAAATCTCCTTGAAAGAGCACCTGCTTCATTCCAAGCTTGGTCATCATGGCTATCAACCTGGGCTTATACTCCTGGATGTGTCTTCCAATTGGGCAGTCGGCGCTGCATGTGCCGCATTGGAAGCAGAGCATAAGCTTTTCGCATCCCGGAATTTTGCTAATCTCCTCCTGTAAGCTGGTATCCAAATCCTGGAGTTTGATGACTGTTTGCTTTTCACCAGAAGAATTCGCCTCAGTCATTTCGAGTCACCACTCTTAAAATTTATTCTTTGCTTCATCTAACCAACTCGTATAAATACATGTTCTCTTTCTCACCTGCAAAGGCAACCCGCCCCATTCTTCTCAGGGCTAGTAGGTGCTTCACTACTGCTTGTTCTGGAAGTCGGGTTGCCTTGGAAAGGTCTTTGACTGATAGTGGCCCCTGTCTTTCGATTTCATTCATAATAAGCCATCTCTCAAGCTCCTCTCTCATAATCTTCCTCATAAGCTGCTCCAAACCTTCCTCGGTGATGGTTCCTGATTCCAAAAGGGCTTGGCTTCGTCCGATGAGCCACCTGACACGAATGTCTCCCAGAACTCCAACAGCTGCCTCCAATCTTTTTCTTAAATCTTCAGACAATGTGAGTTCAGCCTCCCGAACCATTTTTCAATATTTTTGAAATCCTAACTCTGTGATCATTTAAAGCCAGCTCGTCTGGTTCAATGCCCAAAGCCAGCGCTAAAAGCTCAGGGTAGTGAAGCACTGGGAGCTCAAATTTCTCACCAAAAAGTTTCTCTATTCGTGACTGGTTAAGGTCAAAGGCCAGGTAGCAGGAAGGGCAAATAGTAATTAGGGCATCGGCTCCTGCTTCCTTCATGTGCCTAAGTTTGTCCCCCGCTAGTTGAAAAGGAATTTTTTCATCTATGGCCATGATGGGGTAGCCACAGCACTCCCTTTTGTTCACGTAATTCAGACATGTAGCCCCCGTGGGTTCAATTAATTGTCTCAGAATGGTAGGGTTCTCAGAGTCGTCAAATTTCATGTATTCCTTTGGTCGCAGAATGTGGCAGCCATAATGCTCCACCACTTTGAGACCCCTATGTGGTTTCACAATTTTTTCCTTGATCTTTTCAGTGCCCACATTCTCCACCAGTACCTGAACCAGATGCTTAACTTCCCTATTTCCCTTATATTCCATTCCATCCCTTTTCAAGAAGTTGTTAATATTTTCCCTAGCTTTCTTATCTTCTCTAAGGATAGTGTTCACCTTGTGTAGAGTGCCACTACAGCCGGGGCAGAGAGTCAATATGTCAAGCTCCTCTCTTTCCGCTAAGCAAAGGTTCCAAGCAGCCAAAACCATCATCATTTCGTGGCTGATGGGATCTATGGGAAGACCACAACAGTTAAACTCGGGCATATCCACTAACTCGACATCCAATCTGCTAAGAACCTTTCTTGCTGCAACCTCATAACTGGGAACCCTGTAGGGAATTAGACAGCCCAAATAAAGCAAGTAAGTTGAATCCGAAATTTTACCTCCCTCCTTCCACCTTTTTTGCCTTTTTTAGGAATCCCGCAATTTCTGTGAGTCTGGCAAGCCTTTTGGGATTAGCCTTTGGTAATGGAGGAAGCCCTGCAGCCTCCCTCTTCTTCATTCTGGATTCCGATATTTCGTAAGCGTAACCCGTTTCCAGAACGTTAGAAGCCAATTCCCTAAAACCATCTGGAATATGTCCTTCCTTCACGGCAAGGTTTCTGAGCACTCTCAATAAGCTGGAAAACCTTACACCCCTCGGACAGCGGTCAGTACAGGTATAACAAGAGGCGCAAAGCCAAAGTTCACCAGCTGAAAGAACATCCGATTTTAACCCAAAAAGAACCATTCTCAATATCTTAAGAGGCCTATATGCCCCGCTGAAGCGAGCCACAGGGCAGTCCGCGGTACACGTTCCACACTGCATACAAAGCATAAGGTTCTCTATTTCTGGCACATGGCTGAGCTCATATTTGAATTGGCGATCAGCCTCTGATAGCTTGATGACTTCTTCAGTCATTTCCCGTCACCTCCATCACTGAGTGGGCTTGGACCCAGTTCCTTTATCTTTTGAGTCATTTCTTTCACAACCGCCGCAAATTTGTCTCCCTCCGAGGCAGAAATCCACTCCAACCTTAAACGTTCCGGCTCTATTCCGAGTTGTTTTAACAGATTTCGGGTCAGGGCTATTCTACGCTGAGCCCTCAGGTTTCCTGTCAGATAGTGGCAATCCGATGGTATGTGGCATCCTGCTACCAGCACTGCATCAGCACCGTTTTTGAAGGCTTCCAGTACAAATGTGGGGTCTATTCTTCCGCTGCACATAACCCTAATTATTTTAACATTTGTCGGATACTGAAACCTACTCACTCCCGCCAAATCGGCGCCGGCGTAGCTACACCAGCTACAGCAAAAAGCCACTATTTTGGGTTCAAACTCCGCCACATCATCCACCTCCTAGTAAGGCTCTAATCTGAGCCAGAATCTGTTTATCAGTAAAATGCTCAATGGTTATTGCTCCCGAGGGGCAGGCGGCGCTACACAGTCCACACCCCTTACAGAGGGCTTCTATTATGTTTGAAACGTGTCTTCCATTCTTTTCCACGATTTGCGCAGCTCCACTCTCACAGATAGATACACAGACTTTGCACGCAGCACAAAGATCTTCGTCAACCTTAGCTATTGCCCCTTCTATTTCCAGCGCCTCTTTGGATAGGATGGTGGCTGCTCGAGCAGCCGCGCCACAGGCTTGAGATATGCATTCGTCTATGAATTTTGGTGACTGTGCCAGTCCACAGAGAAAAATTCCCTCTGTGGCGAAATCAACTGGGCGAAGCTTCATGTGTGCCTCTAGGAAAAATCCCTCCTTACTTAAGGGAACTTTTAGCATCTGAGCCAAATTTCTATTATCGGGGTTTGGATGTATCCCCGCACTTAGCACAATTAGGTCGGGCTCAATTTCTATTTTCTTCTTAATGATGGGATCCCTAACTTGTACCCTGAGTGTTCCCTCATTTGTCACTTCCGGTTTGTGCTCTTCGTCGTAGCGAATAAATATTATTCCCCTCTTCTGAGCTTCCTGATAATACTTCTCCCGGAAACCATAAGTTCTCATATCCCTATATAGCACATAGACCTCTGTTTCTGGGTTTAACTCCTTAATTTTTAAAGCGTTCTTAATTGCATCGGAACAACAAACTCTGGAGCAGCTCGGGTGTTCACCATTTCTGGAGCCGATACACTGTATCATAACCACAGTATCCGCGCCGAATTCCCCGTTTGCCAACTTTTCCTCTAATTCCAGCTGTGTTAGTACCCGGTCATCCATTCCGTAGAAATACTCAGTAGGTTTATACTCAGTCCCACCCGTAGCTACAATTATTACCCCATGCTGAATCTCCCTTCTCTCCCCATTAACTAGTATAGCTGTCTTAAAGTTTCCAACATACCCCTCAACACCCACCACTTCCGCTTCTGTGTAAACATGTATTTTCCCGTTCTCTTCCACTCTCCTTATTAAAGATTCGAGTCTTTCGCTGGGTTTGTCGCCGTTGAGAAGAAATTTTATTCTACGGAGATTTCCTCCAAGCTGTTTCTCCCTCTCCACTAAGTGGACCTCGAATCCTTGCTCTGCAAGCTCCAAAGCCGCAGTCATTCCCGATAACCCCCCACCAATAACTAGGCCCGCTGGTATAATATTTATCATTGGTTTTTGAAGAGGTCTAAGCAGTCTGGCCTTTGCCACAGCGCTCCTTACCAGGTCTATGGCTTTCTGTGTTGCCTTCTCAGGCTCAAGCATGTGTACCCAGGAGCATTGATCCCTTATGTTTGCCATTTCAAAGAGGTAGGGGTTTAAGCCTCCTTCCCGAATTGTGTCTCTGAAGAGGGGCTCATGTGTTCTTGGAGTACATGATGCCACCACAACACGGTTAAGGTCATGTTCCTTTATGGCTTCCACTATGCGTGCACCAGTATCTTGAGAGCAAGTGTAGAGGTTGTGCTCAGCATATACCACGTTTGGAAGTGTTTTGGCATATTCCACTACTCTGGGTACGTCAACTACTCCACCAATGTTTATCCCACAGTGGCAAACGAAAACTCCGATTCGAGGCTCCTTTCCCTCCACATTTTTCTCAGGCGGGTACTGCTTTTTAGCGATTAGTTTTCCCCTCGCTGAGGATATGATGCTTCCCGCTTTGGCGGCGGCGCCGCTTGCTTGTGCTACACTGTCTGGAATGTCCTTGGGGGAAGAGAATGCTCCACAAACATAGATGCCTGGCACCGAGCTTTCAAGTGGGGTAAAATCATCTGTTTTGCAGAAGCCATACTCGTTAAGTTCTATGCCCAGTTTTTCCGCTATTTCCCGGGCATTCTTTGGTGGCTTCATTCCAACTGAGAGTACTACAAGGTCAAATTCTTCCTCTTTAGGCTCGCCGTCCTCAATATATTTTACAAGAAGATTGTGTGATTTGGGTATTTCCTCTATGCTGGCAACCCTAGATCTGACAAATCTTACGCCATATTCTTCCTCAGCCCTCCTATAGTAACCGTCGAACTCTTTTCCATAGGAACGCATATCTATGAAAAATATGGTGCAATCCAGGGGGCTCTGAGTGTGTTCCTTAGCAATCACCGCTTCCTTGATTGCAAACATACAGCACACAGCGGAGCAGTAACTGTTCCCCAGACGGGTGTCACGAGAACCAACACACTGAATAAACGCAATATTTTTGGGAATCTCACCATCGTAGGGGCGAATAACTAGACCACCATAGGGCCCAGAAGCACTAAGGATACGTTCAAACTCTATACTTGACACCACATTGGGGAAGCGCCCATAACCATATTCTTGCAGGGCTTCCGCCTCAAATTCCTCAAAACCCGGGGCAAGTATTATGGAGCCCACATCCAAAACTAGATCTTGCTCCTCCTGCTCATATTCGATTGCTTTCGCCCTGCACACCTCGCTACATATCCCACATCCTATACATTTCTCTCTATCAATTGAATATACTAGGGGAACTGCCTGTGGATACCTAACAAATATTCCTCCCCGATTACCCAATCCTTCATTAAACTCATCAATAGCCTCAACGGGACACCATCTAGCACACACCCCACACCCAGTGCACTTCTTCTCATTAACACGTCTAGGTCTCTTAGTAATAGTGACTTTGAAGTGGCCTGCACTTCCTTCGACCCCCCTTATAGAGGCATTAGTTAAAAGTTGAATGTTGGGGTGCCTCCCGCAACCAACCAGCTTTGGTGCAAGAATACACATTGCACAATCATTTGTGGGGAAGGTCTTATCCAGTTGAGCCATCACACCTCCAATGGTGGGCGTCTCATCCATCAAGTAGACTTTGAAGCCGGAGTCTCCCAAATCAAGAGCGGCTTGGATTCCTGCTATTCCGCCTCCCACAATTAGGACCGCCCCAACCTTATCCTCCATATTCACACCTCCAGAGCCATGTATAGAGGGGACCTTCCCTCAATTCTTTCAACTGCTACCAGGTTTTTCCGCCGCATAGCCGCAATGTGGCGCAGCACCCTTTGGGGGCTCAGATTCAGTCTTTCAGCCAGCTCCTTAACTGACAGGGAGCGGTCTTTTACCATACGGAGTATTCTGTGTCGGTCGAATTCGTCATCAATGTACTCAGTTAACCTCCTCTCAAATTCTTCTTTGGATACCACTTCTCCGTACACGTTTCCTTTCTCGGTAATCTGTCTCTTCTTGCCAACTAGTTCTCTTAAGCGTACATCGGCAACAGTATCCCTAACCACTGCCAATAGTTCCATTATGTTTTTGTCTGGGTTCCCTCCCGCCAGGGGCGATGGGCCTAAGGATAACAGCTGGTTTGTGAAGTCTTCGACAACCTCTGCGAAGAGGACTCCTCCCGAAGCTGGGATCCATTCCAGACGTAGTCTTTCTGGCTCCAATCCGGTTTTGGCTATCAAATTTTTCAAAATTTTTATTCTAACTTCTGCGTTGAGGTTACCCTCCACATAGTGGCAGTCGCCTGGAAAACATCCTGCAATTAAAACTCCATCGGCGCCATTAATGAGAGTGTCCACTACGATTACTGGGTCAATTCTGCCACTGCACATTAATCTCACAATGCGTATGGTTGGTGGGTAACTAATTCTACTCATGCCAGCCAAATCAGCGGCTGAGTAGGCGCACCAATTGCACAGAAACCCAACTATTTTTGGCTCATAACTCATGGTTCTCCCCTTCCTAATGCGGCGAGTGATTGGGCGAGGATTTGCTCATCTGTAAAATGAAATATTGTAATGGCCCTTGCTGGGCAGCTTGCGGCGCAAGCGCCACAACCCTTACATAGAATCTCTGTAACTTGCGCTTTTCCTCCCTCACCCTTCTTTATTGCTCCATAAGGGCATATACTCTGACAAGTTCCGCACTCAATACAAAGATCTTCATTAACTGAGGCTACTATGGGTTCCACGTCTACTTTACCTTTGGACATGGGAATAGAGGCCCTTGAAGCTGCTCCGCATGCCTGAACTATACACTCGGTGATATCCTTAGGAAACTGGGCGGCGCCAGCAAGGTATATCCCTTCAGAATTTGTGTCAAGAGGCCTGAGCTTAGGATGCGCCTCTCGGAAAAAGCCGTCTGGTGTACGTGTAACTCCCATTTTTGAGCCCAACTCTGCGGAGTCCTTCCTGGGGGTCATAGCCTCAGCAAGAATTAGTAGATCCGTGGGAATCTCGATAGTCATTCCCAGTGTAGGATCATATACCTCTACCTGAATCTGAGAGTTGTTTGGTTTGGAAACCTTTGGGGGATTATCTGGTGAATATCTGAAGAAGTTTATGCCTGCTAATCGCGCTTCTCCATAAAGTTCTTCCTGTCCCTTACCAAAGCTTCTGATGTCTCGGTAGAGAATGGAGATCTGTGTTTCCGGATATTCTTTTTTGATGAGCATAGCGTTTTTTAATGCCACCGAGCAGCAGACTCTGGAGCAATATTGCCTCTGTGGGTTTCTGGAACCCACACAAAGAATAAAAACCACGTTCTTGGGCACCTGTCCCTTGGAAGGTTTCACTAACCGTCCACTGGTGGGACCATTTTTGCTGAGCATTCTCTCCAGTTGGAACTGGGTGATTACATCTTCATACTCTCCAAAGCCATATTCACCTTGGGGCAAATAGGGATCATAACCGGTAGCGAGAATAATTGTTCCCACCGTAATGTTTTTGCTTTGGGGTTTGCTGTCCAGAGAAATGGCATCTTGCTTGCAGACCCTGATGCACTTCCCGCAGCGTGTGCAGTTAGCCTCATCAATAGTAAGAATTCTGGGCACAGCCTCACTGTAAGGAATGTATATAGCCTTCCTATTGTTTAGTCCAAAGTTAAATTCGTCTGGTACCTCTACGGGGCATACTTCTAGGCATTTCCCGCACAGGTTGCAGTTTTGGTTAACGAAACGGGGTAGTATCTTTAGCTTTATTTCAAAATTGCCAATATAGCCGCCCACTTCCTCGATTTCGGTGTTAGTGAATATCTCAATGTTCGGATTGCCTGTTAGTGCGTTCAGCTTTGGTTTAAGAATTTCTGAGGCTCTTTCATTGGTTAAAATTACCCTGTTTAACTGTGCTACTCTTCCTCCAAGGTAGGGTGACTTCTCTACAAGATAGGTGGAAAATCCCCTATTGGCTGGTTCCAAAGCTGCCTGTATTCCAGTTACTCCTCCACCTACAATTAGAGTTGCGGGTTTAACTTGAACCTCCCTTTTTTCTAGGGGTTGAAGCAAGCGAACCTTAGCAACAGCCATTCTTAATATGTCCTTTGCCTTCTCGGTGGCCTTTACGGGATTATTTGCATGGGCCCAAGAACACTGCTCTCGAAGATTAGCCATTTCGAAAAGATATCGGTTTAGTCCAGCCTCCTCCACAACAGAGCGGAATGTGGATTCATGCATCTGTGGAGAACAGGAAGCCACCACAACCCTATTCAAATGGTAGTCTTTGATATCCTTTTTTATTAGTTCCTGACCAGGCTCCGAGCACATGTAAACATAGTGCCTTGCAACCACGACGCCCGGGAGTTTTCCCGTGGCTTCCGCCACTTTTTCAACATCAATTACTCCTGCAATATTCAGTCCACAATGGCAAATGTAGCACCCAACACGTAATTCTTCCTCCATACTACTTCCTCCCTCTCAAAAAAGTTACCGCCTTCATGGCCGCAGCGCTGGCTTCAGATACACTATCTGGCACGTCCTTGGGGCTCAAAGCTGTTCCCGCCACAAAAATACCTGGAACTTTTGTTGAAACAGTATCAACCTTGATGTCTGCTTCCTCTATGTAACCATAATCGTCTAGGGGCACTTCCAATATTTTGCTCAGCTCTGCTATTCCGTCTGGTGGTGTTAAACCCACAGAAAGAACTACCATCTCAAATTCTTCCTGTAAAATCGCCCCAGTTTCGGTGTCCTCAACCCTCACTATCAGGTTCTGGTTTTCTGGAATCTCATAAATTCTTGCCACCCTTCCCCGCTTGAATTGAACCTTAAACTCTTCCCTAGCCCTTTGGTATAGTTCTTCAAATCCTTTACCATAGGTTCTAACATCCATGTAAAATATGGTGACGTCAACATCAGGTATATGCTCCTTAAGCAGTATACTGTCCTTTACAGCATACATGCAACAGACTCTGGAACAGTAGGGATAACCATAGTGTGAGTCTCTTGAACCTACACACTGAACAAAAGCCACTCTTTTAGGTATGCAGCCATCTGAGCGTCTCAAAATATGTCCCGCAGTCGGCCCAGCGGCGGAGAGAAGTCTCTCAAGCTCCAAGGCTGTTAAAACATTGGCATATTTCCCGTAACCGTAAGCCTTCTTTTGTTTAGCGTCAAAAGGTTTATAGCCAGTAGCAACAATAATCGCCCCCACATTGAGCTTAACCTCCTCAGGCGCCTGATCCAAGTTTACCGCCCCTGCCCCTATGGATTCACATATCCTTTTGCAGAGCTCACACCTAATACAATGCTCTTCATCTATAGTGTACTTTAATGGAACTGCCTGAGGAAAAGGCACATAAATCGCCTTCCGAACATCCATCCCCGCGTTAAAATCGTCAGAAACCTCTACCGGGCAGTATCTGGCGCAAACCCCACACCCCGTACACTTGGATACGTCAACGTATCTCGGCTTTTTCACAATCTCTACTTCAAAAACTCCACCATTCCTCTTAACTTTTCTTACCTCAGAATAAGTTAGAAGCTCAACATTGGGATGCCTGCCGACGTCCACCATTTTTGGAGTGAGGATACAAGCTGAGCAGTCAAGTGTGGGAAAAGTCTTATCCAACATAGCCATATGTCCACCCACACTGGGTGTACTTTCAACTACATAGGCTTTGATTCCCTGGTCGGCTACATCTAATGCGGCCTGAATTCCCGCTATGCCTCCACCTATTATTAGAACACCCTCATTCCCATCCAAGCAGTCTACCTCCCATCATTCTCTTAAAAGTAGCGGTCCCATTCTTTTGAGCTCCCCAACCATTTCCTGAACTACTTGTACAAATCTTCTACCTTCCATAGCAGATATCCATTCTATCCGCAGCCGCGCCGGGCTAACACCAATTTCTTCCATAAGCATTTTCAAAAACTTGACTCTGACTTCTGCCTGCCTATTTCCCCCACCGTATCGGCAATAGTTGGGGTGGCACCCAGCAATAATCACTCCGTCAGCTCCATTTAAGAAAGCCCTCATCACGAATAGTGGATCCACTCGACCAGTACACATAACTCTAATTATCTGAACGTTAGAGGGATAAAATGTCCTACTTATTCCTGCTTGGTCAACACTGGAATAACTGCTCCAATTACAGGTAAAAGCCACTATTTTTGGCTCAAACTCCCTTATTCCCTCTACTTCCTCCATTTTGCTAACCTCTTCTTACTCCTTTATTTAAGAGCTGCCTCCACCTCCGCAAGTATCTGTTCATCCTTAAAGTCCTTCATGACTATTGCTTTGGGGGGGCAAGCGGCGGCACACGTACCGCAGCCTCGGCACATGGCTTCTATTACCATGGATTTTCCCTCCGCAAAGGTGATGGCGTGCACTGGGCAAAGGTCTAGGCACAGTTGACATCCAATGCATAAATCTTCATTAACCTCCGCGGTTATGGCCGGAATATTTACTTTTTTGTGGAGCATGGAAGTTGCTGCCAGCGCCGCTGCGGCGTATGCCTGGGTTATACTCTCATCGATACTTTTGGGTCCCTGGGCAGTTCCACAAACATAGATGCCATTAACACCGAGGGCTGTTGACCGCATTTCCATGTAGGCTTCTTTGAAGAAGCCGTCGGAACCCAAAGGAACTTTGAGAATTTTTGCAATTTCTTTTACATCCATGTTGGGAATAAGTGGTGTGGATAGGATAACCAAATCACTATCAATGGTTAAGGTCTCACCCAGCAAAGCATGGTAAACTTTCACTCCTAACCTGCCGTTCCCATTAGGAACCACTTCTGGACGGCGCTCTGGGGTGTATTCCATAAATTTTATTCCCAGCTCTCTTGCCTTTGACTGATACTCCTCGTTCTCCTTACCGTAGGTTTGTAGATCGCGGTAGATGATGTAGACCTCACAGTCGGGATACAATTTCTTTATCAATGTGGCGTTTTTAATTGCAACCATACAGCATATTCTAGAACAGTAGGTTAATCCTTTCTCTTCCCGGGCTCCCACGCATTGTATCATAACAACTTTTTCTGGATGTTTCAATTTTCCTTGTTTTAGAATTTGTTCCAATTCCAGCTGAGTAACAATCCCCTCATGTTTCCCATATCCATACATTCCAAAGGGTTCAAATGCTTCGGCTCCAGTGGCCAGAATTATGGTTCCCGCCCTAAATTTTTCTGTTCCCCCATTGAAAGAAACTGTAACTTCAAAGTCCCCGAAGTATCCTTCTACCTCCTTTACAGATGCTGATGTGAGGATTCTGATGTTTTTATGTTTTCTTACCGACTGGATAACCGGATTCAGAATTTCAGAAACTTCCTGATTGGTAAGATATAGCTTATAGAGTTTGTTTAACATGCCACCTATGTTGGGCTCCTTCTCAACTATGAGTACATTGAAGCCCTGATTGGCCAGGCAAAGGGCTGCAGTCATTCCCGATATTCCGCCTCCAATAATCAGTGTGGAGGGGCGTACCTCTATTTCCAACTCTTGCAGGGGCTCCGATTTTTGAAGACGCGCCACGGCCATTCGCACAGTATTAATAGCTTTCCTGGTGGCTTCCTTTGGCCTGTCCTGATGCGCCCAGGCGCACTGTTCTCTAATGTTTGCAAAAGCAACAAGATACCTGTTAATCCCCGCTTTTTGACAAACAGATTCGAAAAGTGAACCATAGTTTTTGGGAGAGCAACCCGCGAAGACAACCCGATCCACACTGCTCTTCTTTATAATTTCCCTTACCTTTTTCGTTCCAGCGGTAGAGCAGAGCGAATTATCTCTCTCCACAAATGCAACACAGGGCATTCCTTTAGAAGCTTCAATAACTTGGGGAATATCAATGATGCCACTGATGTTTGCTCCACAATCACAGAGGAATACTCCAATTCTTGGCTCTCGGTTCAGGTTAGCTTCACTCATGCCTTATTCCTCCCCATTTTCGCCAAAGTAATGGTTTCAATAACTCTCCCCGCAGCAGCACTAGCTTGAGTGGCAGATTCGGATATTCCTCTGGGTCCCCTACAGTAACCGCAGGTAAAAACGCCTTTTAGGGTGGTGTCAAAAGGCTGTGACACGGGATTTGGACTTTTAAAGAAACCATGTTCATCTAATTCTAGGCCTAAAAATTCAGCTAATCTTCTATTATTAGGATGAGGTAATAGGGCGGGAGATAGGACCACCATGTCCACTCTCAACTTCTCCGCCCTCTGGGTAAGCGTGTTTTCAAAACTAATAATAAGATCCCTTGTTTCTGGATCTTCCCATATTCCCCCTGGGCGGCCCCTAATATAATTTACACCTAGACTGTTTCTAACTTTGTTGAAGAGTTCCTGGTAACCTTTTCCAAAGACTCGGAGATCAATATAGAAAACGTATACCTCTGTTTCCGGTTTTAAAATTTTTACTAGGGCAGCGTCCTTGGCAGTATACATGCAACATACTCCGGAGCAGAAATTGTTATTTGTCCTTCTGCTTCTTGACCCCACGCATTGAATAAAGGCTATACTTTTTGGCTCTTTTTTATCTGAAATCCTAACAATTTTACCTCCCGTGGGGCCATATATACTAGTCATTTGTTCAAGGTCAAGGATAGTGATGACATTCTTGTATCTCTTGTATCCATATTCCCTTATTCTGCCGGGGTCAAAGAGAGAAAGTCCAGTCGCAAGAATTATGGCTTCACTCTTAACTCCAATACTCACATCTTCATCGTTGAAATTTATTGCCCCAGTAGGACAGACCTCTGAACATTTTTCGCAGGTTCCACTCCTAAAATGTAAGCAATTCTCTCTATCGATGATTGGAACCTGAGGAAATGCCTGTGGAAGAGGAAAGTGGATAGCTTTCTTCCTTCCCTTGACCATGTTAAACGCGTCGAAAATTTCAACTGGGCACTTTTCGGTACAGGCACCGCAACCAGTGCATTTATCTTCATTGACAAAGCGTGGCTTTTTTAAAACATTCAAATAGAAGTTTCCAGCGGAACCAGAAATACCCATAATTTCGGCGTTTGTTAGAACCTTAATGTTTGAGTGATGGTAGCACTCAACTATCTTATGTATAACTGGGCAAATGGAACAATCCATAGGAACTTCAAGGCGGCAGGAAGAACAGTTGAGTTCAATAATCCGCCCCCCGATACTGGGATTCTCCTCAACCAAATAGACAAGTGTTCCCAAATTCGCTAGTTCTAATGCTGCCTGTATTCCCGCAACTCCACCACCAATTATAGTGACAGAACCCGCTTTTTCCAAATGGATCATTCTCCCTCCTTCAAATTTACCTAATTTTTTCAAGAAGCGGAGATGGATCTATCTTATGGATATTCATTCCTAGTTCTCGGGGCTCGATTCCCAACGCTAACCCCAACAAATCTGTGTAATTAAGCACGGGCATATTGTATGATTCTCCTGTTCTTCTCTTGAAAAGAAGCTGCCCCATCTCAATCTGTAGAAAACAGTAGGGGCACGTTACAACCACACAATCCGCCTTAGCTTCCAGCGCGCTTTCCAGAATATCTACGCTCAATCTTAGGGCGGCCTCCTCTGCCACCTCACCAAAAAAGCTCCCACATCCTATGCAGCACCCAGTCCTCTCCCTATGCATGACACTAGTAGCCCCCGTAACATTGATAAGCTCATCAAGCTTTTCAGGAAACTCTGTATCATCAAATGACAGGTATTCCTGGGGTCTAATAAGATGGCAGCCGTAAAAAGGAGCAGCCTTGATTCCCTTGAGGGTTTTGGAAACCTTGTTTTTTAGGTTTACAAGGCCGATGTCTTCGTATAGGGCAGTGATTGAATGTTTAATGCCCACTTTGCCTCGGTAAACTCTTCCTACGGTGGCTAGAAGCTCATCTACTCTACGCCTAAGGTTTCCATTTTCAGACATGAGTTTTTTTGCTCTCCAAAGATTGCCGTAACAGCTAACACAAAGTGTCAAAATATCCCTATCCAACTCGTCGGCGACGCAGAGATTTCTAGAAGTTAGTGCAAGTCCAGTCGCATAGTCAAAGGAATGAACTAGACAGGCAGGCATGCAACAAGTAAAATCTTCCACATCGTGAAGTTCCACATCTAAAGCTTCAAAAACCTTCCGAGCGGAAATCTCGCAGCTAAATTCCCGAGCAGAAGTTACACATCCTGGAAAAAGCGAATATTCCAGATTCAGCCTCTAACCCTCCAGGTTGAGCTTTTCCCAGTTATAATATTAATTTCTCTTAAGGCCTTTTTCGAAACAGTTTTCCCAATCTTTAGCAGTCCAAGTGCTTCTCGTTTCCTGTCTCGTGCTGGTGTGACTTCCAGTGTTCGTCCAGACTTTAAAATCTGCTTTATTAGATTTGTGGGCTGCTTGGGAAAGTACCCCTTCTCAACAGCTAGGTTTCGAGCTAAGAGAAAAATTTCCGTAGTTTTTATACCTTGAGGGCATCGTTCATAGCACGCGTAGCACCAAGCGCACAGCCAAAGTTCATCCTCAGTCAATGTTTTGCCCAAGTCAAAGAAAATTTTCTGCAGCAGTCCCCTAGGGTTAAAGCTCTCAGGGATTACCTTTGCCACAGGGCAGCTAGCTGTACAGGTACCACACCCATAACAGTACCTTAGTTTTTCAGCGTCTATTGACTTCTGTAAGAGCTCCTTTGAAATGCTTGCTATTTCTGCCTTCAATTACCCTTTCTGCCTCCTTGAAAAAAATTACAGTGAATGAATTTGATAGGATAAATAAGTTATACTTTCTTATATATTTTACCTAGCAGTACTAAAAACGGATTTTTTTAGAAAAAAATGTTCCCTTTTAGGAAAAAAAAGATTAAAAATGTTCAAAAATAGTACAAAACTGGACTAAAATCTCAATTCTGCTTATCTTCTAGAGATTGTTTTGGAGAACCTTTTGACCGAAATAATAATATTGTTATGTGTTTCGACGAGCTTTTTCAAAATCCATTTTTAAAGTGAATTATTCTAGTTCGGATTTTTTAGGACAGCAAAATTTTTTAATAAATAATATACTACTATAATATATAATAAAAAATATTTCTCTTAATACGTATCTAAATTGTAAATTTTTTTAAGGAGGCGTCAAGGAATGAAATCACTAACAGAAGAAAGTCCCATAGAAATAGAACAGGTGACAGAGTACGATTATGATGACGTGACAAAGCTAATGCTCTGTTTATGTGAATTCATGGGAACAAAATTCGACGAAGATCGCTGGCAGAGCACCCTCGAAAAATATATTCTCAAGCCAGAGAATTGTGCAGGATTCATTGCAAGAAGAGGGGAGACCCCCGTAGGTATGGTTTTTGTGGAGGTTAAAGGCAAATCAGGCCTTATAAAAAACGTATACATTATCCCTGAGGAAAGAAACACTGTGACTATTGGACCCGCTAGATTTCCCAAGTCAGAAACCCCTCTAGGAGAGCTTCTCCTGCAAAAGGCCATTGATTTTATACGCGAAAAGGGAGGCAAAGAAGCTCTAATCAATCTAAGGAAAGGTGTGAAACCAGCAGAGAAACTATACCAAAGAATGGGATTCACGGAAAAATACGTAGTCCTATCCAAAAAAGTATAAAAAAGAACAACTCCCCCTCAATATTCTAATACTTTTCACATTCAATATCCTTTCCTATTGACACTCCCCACGACTACAAGTCTGGGGCTTTCTCGCCAACGATTTGTAAGGTGGCTCCACTAACCGCGAAAGGGGCAAATAGTAGAATAATAAGAAAGAACAACAAATTTTATCCAACCTGGAAAAAGGGTGGGGAAGACACCAACAGATGGTTAAGCTCGATATACATAATAGCGTGAATCTCTGAAATTTAGCTAAAAACCTCGTTGTAGGCGCATTTCCATTTGATATTAACAAATTTTAACTTCCAAAAACCTTTTATTTATGAATTTTGTAATTATACTACAGAAAAATTTAAGATAACAAAAATGTGGTGAACCTTTTGATCCACGCCATATACATTCTTTCAAGTGAGGGAGAAGCACTATACATCAAAGAAAACTCCAAGAGAGACATAAATATCAAGGAACTCACCAATTTCGTCTCCGCACTGTCAGACTTCTCCAGCGTTTTCACCGAAAAAAAGGATGACAATGGCTTCTCCTCATTCGTCATAGGCGAAAACGGATTCATATTCCACAAAGACACAAACTTCACAATGATAGCAGTAACTGCCCCCCAACAGGAACCATCAGACATTTCCAAGCTCAAAAAAATCTACAAAAAAATCCGAGAGAAATACGACACCCTATTCAAAGATGAAAAAAACAACAAAGAAGAACTAGAATACCTAGAGAGCGAAATCCAAAAAATACTTGAGGGAAACAATCTAGATCGCATAATAAACTTCAAAGCCATAGAAGACCTTCTCTGGAGTAATATGAAAAACTAATAACCGGGAACCAACAAAAAATTATGCATGAAACGTGGAGCCCTAATAGAGAGAGGGAAAGTAAAAAAATCACAAAAATCCAGAACCAACAAACCTTATTTGAGCTCTAATCTAGATTTATAATCCCGCTTCTTATAATAGCTCTAGAAAGTAGGCGTGCGGTCTTCAAGGGTTCAGGAACAGAGCCCTGAAGAGTAAACTTGTTCAAAACCCTCACCGCCTCCTCCCTGCTCAGTCCCAAGTAACGCACAAAAATCTCATAACCCGTATTAAGCCTAAGAGGCTCCCTATCCCCCAGTCTACTATAAATCTTTAGCCTCTCCTCCCAATCTGGAAAGTATTCTTTAAAGTATTTCTCTAACCCCTCAGACTCCTCATAAGTCACACACACCAAAGGGATACCCAACTCACCATGAACTTGATTCAAATCCACAATGTTAAACCAACTAATGACACAACCATTCAAAAACAAAAACCTAATATCACTTCTGTCAAGCACTCGGTAAAGCTTAAGCACGCTCTCAGTGGCGTCCAATCCTCCCACAGTAACTGTAGAGAAGGCGAAGCCATCAATCTGAAGATCACTCCTCATAACCACACCTGCGAGAACCGAACGCTTACTAGCACCCTTAACAAAACTCTCCGCCACACCTAAAACCCTAACACCAGTCTTCAAAAAATCAACCCCAAAACAAAAGAAGCAAGAGACAAAAATAAACCTTTCACCAAAGTCGCTACAAAAACCAGTTCACTCACCCGGAACCTTAGAATCAGAAGTCACAATCTTAGTTAAAGCATTCTTAGCATACCAAACACATTCATAAGTCAAAAAATAATCCCCACTGCAAAAAGCCCGCTGAGCCTCCCTAACCTTCTCCTCAGCCAAATTCAAAAGCTTCAAATCCCTATTCTGCTCCCTCCTCTTTACGCTAGGTCCAGAAGGCGGCTCCCTCTCCTCCAAACCGTATAGGAGAACCAACTTAACGAGAAAAAGCTCCAAACTAGCTCGAGCCATCCAAGCCTCAAGCTTTAAACCCTCAACATCCTCAGCAGACCTAGCCCTACCAATATGCTCCAGAACTTCCCCCAACAACTCTTCCATGAAATCACTTCACTCCAACTATTGCCTAGGGTTAATAACGATAATTAACAAAACCATATAAAATTTGCTTCCACAAGTAAAAAATAGAAAGGAATATAGCCCTCACAAAATATCCAAGCCACCCTCTTTAAAATTTTAGATTTTCTTGACAAACACCCATACGCTAAGCGTCCCAGACAGATAGGAAAACCAAGTTTTTCATAGTAAACCCTCATAAGTTCCGTGTTTCAGATAAAGAACAAAAATTGTTTCGAGGCAAAATGTCAGGTGTAGAAGAATTAGAGAACTTTCCTCCGACTTATGAAAAGAGCCAGTAAAAAATGAGTAAAAAAGGTATACACGGAACTTTAATTACCTTATACGAAAAACAAATATTACACCTTTCTAACATATTTACTCAAAAGAAAAATCTTAGGAATGCAGAGAAGTGAGAGTATAAGCAAAGGCAAAACAAAAGCAATTCCATAAAAACTAAACATTGGATGTGAGAAAAATGTCCAGAGAAGTAAAAGCACCAAAAGAACTAATGTACAAAGTAATTCTGGCAGGCGACGGAGCTGTGGGTAAAACAAGCCTAATTGAAAAATTCATTACGGGAAAATTCCAAAAAGATTACAAGATGACATTGGGAACAAATATTTTTGCCAAGAGCCTTAGTGTTGAGGGTACTTCTGTTAAACTTATTATCTGGGACTTGGCAGGGCAGCCCCACTTTAAACACGTAAGATCGGGATTCTATTTAGGTGCTGTTGGTGCACTTTTGGTTTATGATGTTACCCGTAAGTCGACTTTGGACAATCTTGAGAATTGGAGAACTGAAATGATGAATAATACAAATGATGTTGCAGCGGTGGTGGTTGTTGGCAACAAGTGTGATTTGAAGAATCTCAGGGAGGTCAAGAAGAGCGAGGGGGAAGAGTACGCGAAGAGTTTGGGTGCGCCATTCTTTGAAACCTCAGCTAAGGATGGAGATAATGTAGAAGCTGCTTTTCTGGCACTAGCTAAGGGCATTATTCAAAATAAAGGCGTCTGATTCTATCCAACGTTTTTATTATATTTCCTTCTCTACGCATTTTTGGGCCTCTCTGCTTATTAAGGGCCCCTTTCCCAGGTCTTTGGTTAATCTTTATTTTGATGATTCACATTTTTTTATGCAGGATTCGCTTCGTTGTAGCTTGCTGTTTTGTTGTGGGTCGTAAAAAGGTCTGCTAAAGGGGTTATTTGAAGTGGTGTCTGATAAAGAGTTAATACTTAAAGTGGTTTTGGTTGGTGACACTGGGGTTGGTAAAACGAGTATCACTCGTAGGTTTGTCCATGGGGTTTTTGTTGAGGGTTACAAGGGAGCTGACTTTACTCGCATATCGAATAGGGAGCTGGATTTTGGGGGCAGGCGTATTAGTTTGAGTATTTTTGAGATTGGGGGTCAGGAGAAGTTCCGCTTCGGAGAAAACATACTTTATAGGGGTTCCGACGGCATTATGCTAGTTTTTGATATTACTAGTGAGGAGAGTTTTGAGGGTTTGAGAGATTGGTTTGAGCAAATCAGGTCTAGTTTGAGCAAAGATGTTCCTTTAATTCTCGTGGGCAACAAGTACGATTTGGCTTCTTTGCGTAGGGTGCCAAAAGAGAGAGCTGTTGACTACGCTAGGAGTATTAGGGTTGATTACTTAGAGTCCTCGGCTAAGACGGGCAAAAATGTGATAATGGCTTTTTACAAACTAGTGGAAAAGATTCTTAGCACTCCAAAATATCGCACATAAATTAGAGGTGGGCTGGTTTTTCCGCCTTTGGTTCCTTAGCACTAATTAGCTTTCCGCGCTCTTTTTTATTCAAGTTAGGAGAGTTTCCAATATTTCCGACATTTTTCTGATTAAGGCCTCGAATATTTTCTTCCCCTTTTCAGGTGTGGCTTTTGTGGGATCTCCAATTACTCCTGATTGGGAGTAGTTTATGGTTTTCCAGCCATTTGGGAGAGGGGATTTTGATTGTGGGTCAAGTTGGGGAACATATTTAACTATGTCTTCGGTTATTTTTTCCCTCCTCACTAGGTCGGGTTTGAGATACAGCATGAGAGATGTTTCTGCTTCACACGCGTGGCAGATTCCACCCATATCTGTTTCTCTTAAGTTTTCCAGTATTCCTTTTAGGGTTTGAAATAGGTCCACTATGACGATTTTCTCGTTTTTTAACCTTTGAAGTGTTGAGGTGTTTCCTCCATGGGAGTTGATAATTATGATTTTTTGGTAGCGTTTTAATAGACTTTCACTTATGTCCTTTAAGACTTTCAACAATGTTTTGGATTGGATGCCGATTGTTCCGGGGAAACCCGCGTGCTCTGCTGATACACCGTAACTCAGCGTGGGCACTAGGTCGATTTTCAACTCTGCGGCGAGGGCTTCAGATATTCTTTTTGCAATATAGGTGTCGGTGCCTAGTGGCAGGTGGGGCCCATGTTGTTCAGTGCTTCCAATGGGCAATAGGACATGATTCAATTATTCCTCCCTCCTAAGTTTTCAGTACTTTGTATGTGAGGACCATGCATTTACCCACCTGTTCACATTTAACCTGCTCTAGTTTTACACCTTCACTTACTTTGGCGTATCCTTCTCCTTCCACTAGGGTTGTGGCTTTTTTGCCTCCTACTATTACTGGAGCTATTGCGATTCTGATTTCGTCTACGAGTCCTTTGCTTAGCATTCCCCAGTTCAAGTTTCCTCCTCCCTCTAGCTATCAAA
>JAHAWU010000009.1:44674-48925 GCA_018383815.1 Candidatus Jordarchaeia archaeon
CTTTTCTCCGTCTCCGCAAACTATTATTTTTGCTCCTTTTCTTTGCAGGTGGGCAATGTTTTCCGGGGAAGCTCTGCTTGTGACTGCAATTATTGTTTCTACCTCGGGTCTCACAGTGATTACTCTGGCATTGGGGGGTGTTCTTGCTTTACTATCCACAACCACCCTTATGGGGCTTCTTCCCTCCTTGGAAGTGAGCTTGGAGTCGTCCAAGAGAATGGTGTTTATCCCCACCATTATGGCGTCCACTTGGGATCTGAGTTTGTGTACTCTCTTCCAGTCCTCCTCATCTGAAAATGCGGAGTCTCCTTCTCGAGTTGCAATTTTTCCGTCAAGACTCATGGCGGAGTTTAGAATAACATAGGGTTTTTTCAAAGGCTAACCCTCTTTTACAAATAATCTCTCTCGAAAACCTTTTTGCCCCTAATATAGACGAACTCAATGTTCTCAGAGTTTGCTCTGTGAACCACAGAGTGGTAAATGTCATTTACTGGTCTAATATTGGGAGCATCCAGATTTAAAACGATGAAGTCCGCACTTCGCCCCGAGGCTATCCAACCCGAATCAAGATTAAACAATTGTGCGGGGTTAACTGTAACCATTTCTATGATTTTCTTGGAGTGCAACGCGTTTTTACCATATTTTCCTCGGAGTGTTTTCCCCAAAAACTCCATTTCCCTAAAAAGGTCTAAGGAGTTAGCCATAACGTTGTCCGTCCCAAGACAAACGCTTACTCCCTTCTCCACCAGCTTTTCTATTGGTGGAAAACCTACACCAAAATAAGCGTTGGCACGTGGGCAGCAAACAACACTTCTGCCCCGAAGCAGCTTCATGTCCTCCTCGTCTATGTGAGTCAAGTGCACCAAGATGTCCGCTCCTAAAAAGTCTATGGCTCTTTTTACATCTGAGACGCCGAATTTCTCAAATGCAATTTTTCGCTCCCCCACTGTTTCTGAGACGTGAACCGCGATTAGTTTATTTTCATTTTTACATTTTTCCGAAATCTGTTTTAGCTCCATGTCACTATAGATGTTTGTGGAGCTTAATCCCACACCATCCACATTGGGGAGCAGTTCTTCTAGGGATGTTTCTTGGTTTGGTCGTCCAAGCTTTATGGCTCTAACTGGAAAATTACTTGTCACCTGGCTGAGAAGATTTATTCCCTTCAGTCCTCCCTCTCTAAAATCGGCAAATGTGGATGTGCCAGAAGATAACATCTCCAAGCAGGCATTACGAATTCCGAAAGTCAACTCTTCCTCGGAAGCCTCCGCCAAAAGTTTGTGCTTTAATCCCTGTGGCGGCTCTACCACTTCTTCTATGGAATACTGATATCCCATCTCCTTAGCGAAGGAGTCCCCCACATGGGTGTGTGCATTTATAAATGTGGGAAGTATGAGGCAGTCTTCAAAAATTGAGTAGACTTTAAACTTCGGGGCCTCCTTTGAGACGCTCTCAAATTTACCCTCATATGAAATAGTGATGTACACATCTTCAAGTAGCTGAAGTTCCTTCCCCACTAGGCAGAAGTCGGCATAGATGGTGTACGACATGGCCTAGAGCATCTCTTCTTCGTTAAGGAATATTACATCATTTACCTTCTTCTCCCTAATCAAGGAGAGGCCCATATTAGCCCTTGACAGAGCGTCTAGAGCGTTTTTGCCAAAGCCTATGCCCGCTTTAAGCCTAAGGTTCATGCTCGTCTCAAACTTATCAAATATTTCTTTGAAGTCAAGCTTCTTCAAACCATTACAAACCGCAATAAAATTATCTCCTCCATTAAAGAAGAGGAGGGCGCCCTTATCCCCAAACATTCTCATAAGAATAGAGGTAGAGGAATATATGAGATAAGTACTCTGGTAAGCGGACTCCCGATCTGTGACTTTCGACGTGAAGCCATTTATGTCTATGTGGGCAATCTGAACATACTCCTGACCACCGTTATCATTAGACTTTTGCGCCAGAATTGCTTTGCGGGTCTCCGACTGGGCGCTACCCGTCTCTTGTAAAACTTTTGTTGCCAGAACTTGAGCCTCATAAGGAGTTTCGGCAGAACCGATGCCCATACTAATGGAAACCGGATACCTTCTAGTCACACTCCTTAAAATCATCTCATGTTCCTTGACCGATATGCCGTTGGAAACTGCAAGCATGTTATCAAAACGATTATAAAACACCAGTCCCCTTCTCAGAGCAAACATCCTTTGAAGATCCGCGTAAAGCTCTGATTGTAGAATCTGCAAATCAGACTCCCGATCCACCCCTAAGAGCTCGGTGAATCGACCATAATTGTCAATCTGTATTAAAGTTAGTTGAATCATACTAGTACGCCTCTAAGCGACAACACCAAAAACATTACCTATTTCAGACGCCGAACCATTTTTACAGCAGCTTCAACTCCCCTCTTCGCATATTCCTCAATTCTTTCCGTTGCTTCCATTCTGGTCATTCCCGGCCCCGATACTCCCAAAGCCACCGGCTTGTTGTACTCTAAGGAGAGATCCATCATTTTCCGCGCCGCATGCTGAGCCACCACCTGATCATGGTCAGTGTCCCCCTTAAGAATGGCGCCTATGGTGACCACCGCATCAATATTATCCATTTGGAGAAGCTTTTTGATAGCTAGAGGCATATCAAAAGATCCAGGAACCTTAATCACCTTCTCTACCGAAGCACCCAGAAACTCAGCATGCTCAAGAGCTCTTTGGAGCATCAGATACGTAATATCATAATTAAATTCCGCTACCACAATTCCCAGTCTCACTCTTTCTTCCATAAAATAAACACTCCTCACATTTATGGTTTTATGGGCCCAGCATCCGGGTGGCCCTGTCTTAATCCCTGCCCCGCATGTCTGGTCAGCCACTCCCTATCGAATAGCAGTCTCAGCACATTTCTGGCATGTTTTCTAGCCCGGTCTTCACATATAGCCACTAGTTCCTCAGGATCTTCGGCCTCATCTTCATAGACGAAGCATTCAATGATGTGTTTGTTTGTTAGAATCTGTGCCCCTATTATTCCTAGTGAAGCTTGATGTGCACACTGCTTATCAATAGGTTCAGGTCCGGGCATTCCGAAGGCAATGACTATCTCGCATCCATACTCCTCGATTAGCTTCTTTGAAGCCACTGGAAGATCCTTTATGCCGGGGACAGTATACCTTATTATGTTAATCTTGGAGCTGTTCTGCTCCATTTCCTCAATGGCAACCTTAGCCATATCGTAGCGCGCAAATGTTGTGTCAGCGATACCCACATTAACTTTAGACATGCTCGTACCTCTTGAAGTACTCCTCGATTATTTCTTCACCGCTAACATATACCAGATTATGTTTGGCCGCGTATCTTTTTGCTTCGTTGACCGAGAGAGCACATCCCGTTTTTCCATCAAGCATTTCGCACAGAACAGTCACTGGAGTTAATGAACCAAGTTCTGCCAAAGATACTGTTAGCTCTGTGTGCCCCTGGCGATTCTTCAGCAAACCATCTGCAGCTAGTAGAAGATGCACATGGCCAGGAGAACGGAAATTTTTGCCCAGCTCCTCCTTCCAGTTGTTACTGCTGTTACCGTTATGGGTATTCTTCCCCAGAAGCCCCAGTTCTCTAATAGTTAGAGCCCTATCCTAATCGGTCACTCCCGTGAATGTTTTCCTATGATTGACAGTCACAGAGAATGCAGATTTTTCATCATACGGGATATCATTAGGAATCAAAGCTTCTAGAACCCGATAATTATTGTAACACGATTTAAAAAGGTCGTGAAGGAATGGTAACTCCCAGCGACGCCAAATGTCTGGGTGCACCGCTACACAGATTAAGCCGCCAGCATCATGCCTCAACCTGAAAACATCTTCCGGAGTGACGTACTCCGCCAACTTCACTAGATCCACTTCTTCCTCTCTGCCTTCCATGTCATAAATTAAGACGAATTCTCCCTTAGCCAGACTCCTTATTGCTTTACTAATGTTTTTCGAGGGCATTTTTGGGGCCACCTAGATTTCGATGTAAACACACCCACTCACACATATAAGAGTTACTACTAAAAAATGAGTAACACTTCCTCTCGCCTTAGTCCAAAAACGAACCAGAACAACAAATAAAAATACAAAAATAAAAAACTTTCTACAACCATGCTGTGTTGCATAATTTTACTTTTTTAAGTAGGTTTATTAGGTTGTTGAAAATTTTTCAAATTAACAATGTAAAATTATAAAAAATTCATTAGAATATATAAAGAAATTGAAAAAATGAAAAT
>JAHAWU010000233.1 GCA_018383815.1 Candidatus Jordarchaeia archaeon
TCATCACTATCCCACTCTAGAAAATCTAAGATTCTTATATCAATGCCGAAGTTTTTAACCAACACATTGTCGCCCCGTTCTATCTGAAGCTTTGCATAATAATCCCAAGAGCAGGGTAAATCAATGGAGACGTAGAAAGTTCCCCTCGCCTCTTCGTCTCCAAAGACCAGCACATATAGAGGGTTGTCACCTTCGGAATCGTCAACCTCACCAGTAGCATCGAGAGCGCCTATTTTTGTTTCTGGAAGTGGCAGTATCTTTTTATATGTAATATTTTCTGGCAATCCCAGATCTACCAAACTTTCTTCGGTTGCCGGCGTTTCCGGTGGTATTTCCAGTATTTCTGAAGTTTCGGATTCTAAAGCCAAGGCCGTTGGAGTACTGATACAAATTGGAGTTATTGACAAAAGGACAACTAATCCAGCTGTTACTGTATTTTTTAGGGTCTTTTTTTTGTAGAGTTGATGACACCGCACTACTACGACTGTCCATAGTCCTATCGCTGGCAACAACCTCATCGATCTTTTGGGGTCAGGACCTTCGAAGAAGTCTACGTGGCCTGAAATTATTTGGTAGAACCTATCTTTATATTTAAAGATGGGGTTCCAGCTAGTGAGATTGCCGGGGTCGCGCTCAAGAGGAACTACAACGTGAATCGTTTGGGGTTTTTCGGCTCCGTAGTCAATAATTTTAGTTATTCCTAAATCTTCAGGGTTAAACCACTGAATCGGTTGATCTTCATTGATTATTGCCGTATACACCGTGTCAGTTCGGGTCCCACCAGTATTTGCATACACTCCTATAATGCAACCTATTGTCACTCCTATAGCCAACATCAGCCAAATTACAATTTCTGTCTCTCTTCGCATTTTTCATTCCTCCTTTTCTTTTTTTTCGTTTCGGTTCGGTCCTTTTCATCCAATAAACAAGTTGTCAAAGAACAGAACCTACTATAATAATATCACCTAGATAAATATATGTCAAGTTTTTGAACGAGTTGAATTCCAAATAAAAAAGCCCTTAGCTTATGCGCTAGGGCATTTGTTTTACCCAAAAAAGGGGGTGAAAAAGGGGTGTGGCATTGAATCCCGAGTGGTTTTACCTCATGTCATGCATAGTAATGAGGCCGTAATATGCTTTCAAGGAACAATGAGTTTCAGTGTACCAAAATCGAAACTCGATAGTGATGGGGTTTTTGTATTCTTCGGGTTCATTCCACGGTCTTCGATAGTTGTCGAAGTACCAGTATCGAAAGATATAGACCTGGAACTCGCCAGATTTATACGTTTCTCTTGTGAAGGTGTGGATTGCTTCGAGTCGAAACTCTTTCTTGCGCCTTATCCATAACTCAACTGGGGGGTTGTAGGAGTTACCATCAATTAATACCCAGCCATTTTCATCATCAGGATGGGGCTGGATGTCCACATTGAGTCTGACTGGAGCCAAACCAAAGCGGTCCTCCCATTTATAGAAATAGGAAAGCGTGTTACTACAGCTGGCACACCAGAAATCGGTGATGTAGAGGCAGGGAATAGGGTAATTTATGGTCCACCATTCACCTTCCCAATGTTTTTCAATATAATGCCTATGGTAACTCATTGCACAGCAAGGGTCATCTAGAGAGAGATGGTCTGGGAGCTCGAAGAGATGGCTAATTTCGTGTTTTATCCCATCGTCATCCGCCCAGTGGACCTGGGGTTCGTCAATAATCAAAGACCATTCGGACCGACAAAAACCAGCCCAAGGGTCGGTATGGGATTGTTGTGTAAATCCCATGACGACGTCTACCCAATCTGACCACCAAGGCCCTGAATACCATTGAGTTAATGCTCCTGTGTATTGACGAGTTTTATTATGGAAGTCATCAAGCAGTTGTGTGAGTAGGGTGAGGTTGTTGTTGCTCTCCCAAGGCAATAGGTCTAATATTCTAAGGTCGATATCATAATCGTAATATTGAAATGGTGAGTCTGCCGCTTCAATTCTATCCATGAGGTAACATCTCCAGTCGACATTGCCAACATTGGGTATATAATAGGATTTAGCCCTGGTTTCTTCGTCAGCAAATACCAGAACGTAAATGGGTTTTTCGCCTTCGGCATCGTCTACTTGGTCAGTAAACCATGTTTCTGCTTTCACTAGTTCTGTTGAATTCACTGGTGGGGTACACAGACTAGCAGGTAGTTTTGGAAGACCTATCTCAGTGCCTTCTTGGGCATAGTCAACATCGAACATAAATTGCTGATCCTTTAATGCTGAACTTGGCAAATCGGCCATTAGCAGTATTAGCAGTAGTGGAAATAGACAAAAGAGATATAGTTTTTTCATTAGGATCACCTCAGTTTGGGAAGGGCTTCCTGAACTTGGTAGAATTTTCCCTGATACTGGAAAATTGGCGTCTCTGAGACCAGTCTATTCCACTGGTTGGAGGGAAATGTTAGTTCAAATGTAGTGTTATCATAAGGCGCAATAGTGAGCAGTTGAAATTCTTCGATGAAATCCTCGAATGAATATTGCCCCCGTAGTTTAAGTCTCCATTCTGGCCTCGGACTGGCAAACATTAAGCAGGCATCGGCAGGAAGAAGCTTTGTTATATCGAAAGTCACCTGATAGAATTCTCCATTATATTGGAAGACAGGTTGATCTTGGTAGATTTTGTCTCGGAACTCCAGTGGCAAGTCTATTAGCTTAACCAATGATTTGTTGTAGTATTGTGGAGAAAAGAAAGCAATTAGCCAAGAGACTGCACGTATGTGATATTTTTGGATCAGTTCTTCAATTGTGTACCATTTTGTTGGTACACCGTTGTATTTATCTGCCCAAACATCGTATAGCCGAGGAGCGCTGCCATTGTTTCTGTTTCTTGTGTATGCCATTGTTAGTACTGCCCCAACTAGAACTGCTCCTATCAAGAATATGGCTAGCAATGCTAGTTTTT
>JAHAWU010000108.1 GCA_018383815.1 Candidatus Jordarchaeia archaeon
GGGGCCATTGGTGGCTGCTATTCATTAAACACAGAGTATCTGTTTCCATATCTTATAATAAGCGCTTATAAGAGACAAAAAACTTACCCAAAAAATCTTCCGAACATTATTGGTTGTGAAGGGGGGTGCGGGTTTTCAGTGTTTTTTATTCGTATACTTTTTCTGCTACTTTATGGGCTTCTATGGCGTCTAGTTCGATGTCTCTTTCTTTTTCTAGTTTTCCGCCCATGAGTTTTCGGTAGGCTTCGTGTTGAATGATTAGTTGCATGATTTCGCTTGAGCCAGTCCATATGATTGCAAGCCTTGCATCTCTGAGTGCTCTTTCCAGGGGGTAGACTTGGGTGTATCCTATTCCGCCCAGGATTTGCATGGCGTCATTTATAACTTCCCAGCCGGTCTGGGTTGCAAACAGTTTTGCTTCGGAAACCAGTCTCCTTGTTTCGTAAGAGTCGGGGTCTCTATCCGCCTGTTTTGCTGCAGTGTAGACTAGTGCTCGGGCTGCGTCCAGTTTGGTTAAGCAGTCGGCTATCTTGAAGTTTACTCCCTGGAACATTCTTATGGGGGCTCCAAAAGCCTTTCTCATACTCGCATACTTCATGGCCAGTTCTAGGGCGGCTCTCATGCCCAGGCTTCCCGCGGCTGAGGTTAGTCTCTCGGGAAGCATCATGCGGTTGAATATTTCTCTTCCCCGATTCTCGCCCAAAAGTAGGTTTTCAGCTGGCACCTCTACTTCGTTGAGTTGTATCCTGGCGGTTCCCATACCCCGGAATCCCAGCAGCCCATAGGTTTCCGCAATTTCCACTCCCATTTTTTTCTCAACCAAAAAGGCACTCAGAGCCTTGTGTCCCGGAACTTTGGGGTCGGGGTTGGTTCTAGCATAGAGTAGGAATAGGTCTGCGGCTTTGGCTCCCGCGATAAATCTTTTTTCACCTGTAAGGTAATAGACGCCGCCATCTTTTTTGGCAATAGTGTTTGTTCCGAAAAAGTCGGAGCCACCCCGGGGCTCAGTCAAACCCTCAGCCGCAACCATTTCTCCTTTTAATATGGGTACTAGATACTTTTTCTTGTGTTCTTCTGTTCCGAAGGTGTTTATGGCTTCACCCACTATGGTGGGCATGGACCATGAACATCCTAGGCCGCAGCCGAATATTCCAATTTCCTCAAGGGCTACGCACTCCGCTACCCAGTCTAATTCTCGGCCGCCATACTTTTTCGGAAATCTTAGCCCTAGGAGGTTTCTTCTACCTGCTTCCCTGTAAAACTCGTGGGGATAATCTATTTGTTCCGCGTCCATAGCTTTAAGTAGTTTTGGGTCTACCCACTTCACAAACTCCTTAACTTCATCTCTCAGCTTGATGTGCACTTCGTCAAGGAAAATATCGTTTTCCAATACCAAATTTGAACCTCCTTGAAAAGAATCTATCCAAAAACATTAGTGTAGACACATATTCTCGAACAGTTGATTAACTGTGGAGAATGGATTATTTTTATTAAAGCCATAATAAACAACTAGTACTTAAATTTAATTAAATGAATAGTGAAAAATGACAGAAAAGTAGAAGCCACAAATAGCAGAACTCATAGAGAATAAGGCCGTGGTTTTCTTTTGCACGGTAGATTTGTTGTTGGAGGATGTTGTTTATGCCTAGAAAAATTGTTGAGAGTTTTAAAAAGGAAAGGGAAAGATTGAATGAGATAGTTATGAAGTATGCCGGTCTTAACATTAAGAGATTCTACAATTTGGATTCCGGAGTTTATGTTGAGGGAGCCTTGCCCAGAAAAGTTAAGGAGTTAATGGGGCTTGTTGCCTCACTGGTGTTGAGATGTGACGACTGCGTTAAGTATCACATTATTCAGTGTCATGAGCAGGGAGTGACAAGAGAAGAACTGGAGGAGTCACTCGCAATAGCCCTCATTGTTGGAGGATCCATCACAATTCCCCACCTCAGAAGAGCATTCGAAGCATGGGAGGAACTAGAAACATCCCCCTAGGAAGAAGGTTTTTTATTGCTCCTAAGTTCTTCTAATCCCCTTTTTTGGGCCCTCATTTTTCTTATTTTGGTACAGTAGGCTCTTATGTGTCTCCTTTTGAAGGTGTATATTTCTCCGAAAATTTTTTCCTGCAGTAGGGGTGTGCCGCCAGCTACTACGTGTATTAAGAAATTTTTGTAAGCTTTTTGTTTTTGGTTAGAAAATGTTTGGAGGAGTTTGTCAGTTAGGTGGTTTGGTTTATTCCAATTTTTTGGGTTTTTTGTGCTAGTTCTGTTTTTTTCTCCGTGGCTTTACTTATTGCTTCTTGTACTGCTCCTCTTATGGCGTATCCTGCTACGTGGAGTACTGTGTCGCCTAGTGTTTTGTCTACTTGCATGCTGGCTGTGCAGGGGTAGGCGTGGTGTGCTTCTGAGATTCTCTCGTTTATGCCGTTTATGTTTCTCTTCTCTATTTGTTTCATAACGTACCAGGTGCTTCCGCAGGGTGCACTTTGTAGGACTTTTGTGCGTGTGATGGTGTCATTGTCTACTGTGACTTGGACTATGGGTTTTCCAACCTTGTATTTTCTGATGAATTGGTCTATGATGGTGTTGTGTCCGCTGTCTTCCAGCATGCAGAAGGGTTTAGGAAAGGCGTGTGCTACTCCCATGCTGTTGAGTTCATCTTCTACCTGTTTCTGTAGGCCTGGAGGGCACCAATTTGGATCCTCCAAGGGTACTATTACTCCTTTGGCTTGGGTTTTTTCCACAAGGAGGGGTAAGCTTGCCAGTAGGTCTTGGTGGAGTCCTATGGCGATTATTATGTCGCATCGGGGTGGATTTTTGGGCAGGTACTTTTCGGGCTCTTCTATGAAGTTTGGCAGATTGGCGGGTATTCTGTCCACTCCCACTATGTCTGAGGCGAAGGAGCCGTATTCTATGCGGCAGTGCCCACACGCTTCCCCACACGAAGTGCAGAAGTTTGAAAAGTTAATTAGATTCCCCACAACTCTTTCCCCAAAATCATCACCATAAATAACATATAAACGCATAATCATTCCCTACTTTACCCTTATTTCTAATCAATTTTTTGGAGGGGGTGGGTTTTTCCCAATAATTAGAGTAAGGAATATTTAATAAAAATTTTGATAATAATTTATCGATATTTTAGGATTTCTATCTATGAATCATAAACATTTAAATAATTATACACTATAACCTCCACATAGACTAATGTTGGTGTTTGGAATGGCGGAGAACCTCTCCCGATTGGATGATAAAGACCGTGAAATATTAACCCTTCTAAGTGAGGATCCCGATATTTCCCAGGAGAAAATTGCAAAAATTATTAATTTATCCCAGCCATCTGTTGCGGTGAGGCTGAAAAAACTCAGAGACATGGGGGCATTCAGTAAAATTTGTGGAATAAATCCCCTCAAAATGGGTCTCCACCTAGCCAAAGTTGAGGTCTCCACCAACAACACCCAAAAAATACTGAAAATGTTTAAAGGCTGCCCATACTTCTTTAACGCCTTCACAGTATCTGGGAGAAGCAACCTCTGCCTACTATTCGTGGGAGAAGACATAACAACCCTAGAAGCAATAGTGGAAGGACACCTAAGACCACTAGAAGAGGTTAAAGACATAGAATTCAACATTATAATATCCGCCGCCAACGACTTAATCATGCCCTTCAAAATGAAAATAAAGAGTTCAGACAAGCAACCCTGCGGAATAAACATTCAATGCGCCGACTGCCCCAGCTACCGCGAAAATAGATGCCTAGGATGCCCCGCAATAGGACAATACAAAGGCAAACTATGGTGAAAAACAGAAAATTTGAACCGCCCAAAAAAGATTGGACAAGAAAATTTCCACAACCAAACCAAAAGAAAAAAGGAGGGGAAAAGGGTAGCACCCCTTCATTGGACGCCTGTTTTACGGTCTTCTAAGAATTACTACTGTAGCCGCCATCATTATTATCAAAACTAGGGTAGCGATTCCGCCCCACACCAAATTCGACGAAGCTTGCTGACTGGAAACAGCTTGCCCAACGCCCACCACCGTGAAGTAGTTTGCCAGTGCCTGATAGTAGGGCAACATAATCAGGTAAATTGTCTGCGCAAGAGTGTATACTGGAACCGATATGTTACCCTTCTCTGGGCTCTGGTATGCTGGGTCTAGAATTTCGTCGTCATAGAAGAAGTCTGGGTGAAGCATATCCTTACTATACCAGTTAAGTAGCATGTCATCAAAGTGTATGGAGCTCTCGTTATTGGTGTTACCGTAGGGTAGGCAGCTCCAAGACATGACCTTTCCATCCTTCCATGTTGTAACCATTTCGAATGATTCTCCACCATAACAGTACCACAGACCAGTGGTTGAGTCTAGTATTCCATAGTGCGGGTTAAGACAACCGTAGGGTTCACCCCCAGTTCCGTTCAAACCCACTATTGTTGAACCTCTAACCACAATGTGAACATTGCCCCAATATACATCGGTAGCATTTCCATACGTGGAGATCATCCAGTTAACCGTGGCATTCAAAGTAGTGAGAGCTGTGTCTTGGGTACTTGGAGGTGTTCCGCCTGTAGTCTCTACCCAGCGTTGGAAAACGGTCATAGCAGTTTGGTTAGTTGCATATCTATCCCAGCTTTTAAGGAGAACCACAGTCTCGTTAAGTGTTTCGTTTCCAGCACCGGGAACCTTGTCGGGTAGCATAGCTATGTAGTCAGTTGCCAAGTAATAGACTGAACTGTTACCCGCAATTCCCAGAAAGTCATCAGCAGAGACTGAACCCGGTCCGCCTGCAGCAAGGCCGTTTAGTATGTAGAACATGTTATATCCCCTGGTGTAATTGCTCATAACTCGGTAGTATCCACCGCCAGGTTGGTAGGTGTAATGATTTACCAGGTATCTCGGGAAGGGGCTGGTTGAGTTTGTGATTGTGATGTTGTTTGGTTGGGTGGTTATGTTCCAGCATTGAATATTGCAGTTTTGCATCCACCCACTCTCGGGGTCTTCTTGCATTGGTAGGCTGCCGAAGGGTATGAAGTCTTCCCAGTCAGTGGTGGTGTTCCATCCTGGCACTGCCAAGTTCCAGTTCCACATTTCATTTCTTTGTGGGCACATTGCGTTCCAAACATAGAAGGTTTCATTGTATACGGTTGCCACCATGTAGTTGAAAATGCCTACTCCCAGCAGGGACATGGCTTCCTTCCACTGTGTGATGTTTTGTGCAGTGTTCATAAGGTAGAACTGTTCCACGCCCGCCCATTGTCCGCTTGTGGAATAGTTTACTGCAAGTGCGTAGTGTGCTGTCTCATTTATGGTTAATAGGACCCCGTGATGGGAATAGTATGTAGGCAGGTCCTGAATCATTATGCCTATTCCAGGAACTAGTACTGGCAGTTTTATTACTTCTTTTGTGAGGGGAACCCAGGAACCATTGTAGTAGTACTTAGTGTTGGTAGAGTCAAGTCTTTCTATCCAAACGTCCATGGTGTCGGGCTGATTAACTGTTGACATCCAGGCAAGGTACTCGTTGTGCCCAATCCCTATGAATGGCAGTCCATAAAAGATTACTCCATGCACGTTCAATTCGGGTAGCATGTCCTCCGCTGGCGCCATTAGGTGGGCCTCATGCCACTGGGTGATTCCATCCCACTCTAAGTGGGGATCAGCACCCAAAATCGGATAACCAGTCTCAGAAAGACTTCCATTCACAAGATACTCATTGCTCCCCTTATTTAACAGGCCAGAAGAGCCTAATGAGGGAGGCATTGGAACGGGTCCTAGATAATGCTGCAAAAGATATGTTTCGACATCCCAGCCTAAAGCTTTTAGTGTGGCCTCTGCGGTTAGCCAGCTTCCAATGTCTTCTGCGAATAGAAAGTTAACAAGGGCGGCCATTGAGGCTATGTCTTCTCCCATTACTGGTGCATTTTGCTTTATCCATGAGGGTAGGGTGTTCCAGTGTTCGTAGATGTAATAGTTAATACCTGCGGCAAAGGGTTCTATCATTATTTCTCTCATGGTTTGATTTATCTTAAGATATTGGGAGTGGCTTACTGGAATCTTCAATTTCCACAGTAAACCGTCGCTCATAGCGTTATTCAAATCATCGGCTCTAATTATTCCTTGGGCTCTGAGCTTGTAGCCCGGATACCAAGTGTTGTTGTATTTGTCGTATCCGAATGTTGCTGATAGTCTGCCTTTTGCTGTGATGAGGTTTAGCATTAGTAGTTCGAGGCCGTCTACTGCTTGGGCGTATCCGTGTCCGAAGAAGGTGTCTGCTTGGGTTGTCCCATTAATGTGGGGGATACCGTAGATGTCCCAGATAATGGTTACATTCGTTCCAGTTTGCTTAGCGGTGTTTTCTTGGACGGCTAGCAGGTTTAGAGACCCGTATGTTGCGGTGTTTGATGCGGCTAAAGTGATGCCTGCTAGTAGTATCATGCTGATAAAAAGAGCGGCTATTGAGAATGATAAAAATTTCTTCCTTTGCACTCTCTCCTAGTCCTCCATAAATTTGAATATGTCTCTAATCCTTCTCTATTATAAACTTTTTTCCAAGCTTTGAGAGGCAAGTTCAGCCCAATGTTTAGTGGTGCTGTCCTTTGAATCCCCCCACGTTTTAGGGTAACTCTTACAACTTTAATTAAATCAAGCAATTTTCAGGACAACTTCCACAATTTTTTAACATATATGTGTATATAGATTGCGGAGAGAGTAAGGAGGCGGGTAGCCAGATTCGCCTAAAAAGTCAACACTTTTAGAAATTATTCAATAATATGGTGCTAGGAATTCTCAGAGAAAAAAGTTTTAGATGGAGCATAGCTCAGAGTATCACAGACATCTGTGTAACAGTATGCTCTGTACTGTGCGTAGAGTTGTTCTAATCTAACTTCTACGGCAAGTCTTAAATATTGAAGAGGACTCTAAGAGTCTCCTCTACCAAGCCCTCAAAGGGAGAAATATGCGTTCACGTGTAAAAAATAGTTGTTAAGCACTAGTATTATAAAAGGGGAAGGATTATGAGGATGAGTATTTTCTAATTATTTTATTGTGATTCCGTTTTTCAGATATTCGTTTATGGCCATGGTGGTGTTTTCTCGGACTCGGTAGTCTTTGTCTTCCAAGAGTTTGACCAGTACTTTTACTGCTAGGGGGTTTACGAGCCCCTTTTCTGCATATTTTGCTAGGGCGTAGGCTGCGTTGGCTCGGGCGAGTTGGTCCTTGGACTCCAAAAGTTTGGTTAGAGGTTTGAGGGCTGATTCGTCCACCAGTCCTTTTTCGGCATATTTGGCTAGGGTGTAGGCGGCTTCTCCGCTTGCTAAATAGTCTGAGCCCTCCAGCATTTTTATTAGGAATTGGAGGGCTCTCCTGTCCATAAGTTTTTGATAGGAGTACATTAGGAGGGCGAAGGTGGCGTTTTGGCGGACACTAATATTTTTATCCTGCATTAGTGCTACGAGCTTGTCTAGAGCTGATTCTTTTGCTAGTCCTTGCTCCGCGTATCTTCCAAGGGCGTAAGCCGCGGTTCTCCTAACCCTGTGATGTTTATCATCCAAGAGTTTTATTAGTGGTTCTAGTGCGTTCTCATCGACTATTTCGCCTTCAGCGTATTTTCCCAGAGTTTCTGCCGCCCTTTCACGTATCTTTCTATCTTTGCTTGATAGTTGTTCTACTACGTGGCGTAGCCCATTGCTAGCCATATTTTTTCCCCATGGTCTAAAAAATAGACGCCTTCTAACATATAACGATCAGGGGCATAAATATTAATTTTTCTAATACGCTGTTTAAAGTGTGGGTGTTTTTGTGGGAATGGTTGGTTCTTCTTTTGTTTTTGTTCTTCTGGGTTTTTCTGGCATTTTCCACTGCCATACGATGGTGCCGTTTTCGTTTTTGTAGGTGAGCAGTTTTTCTTTGACCATTTGGGCAATCTCTTTATCTATGTACTGTTTGGTGAAATTGTTCTGGATTCCACGGTAACTGTATAGGTTGTCCGCAAGCCTTTTCACGGGGTCCTCTGCTTCGTCCTTGAATTTGCCGTATGTTTCTATTAAATCGTTTTTGAGCAGGTGCCATGCTAGGGATCTTCTTCTTCTGATTGCTACATCTTTTAGGTCGGCTTCGCTTGCTGTTCCAGCCTCTTCGGCTTTCACCTGGTTTTTTACATATTTGGTTACTCCCTTGTAGAAATCTCTCACAATTTTGTTCATGTATTCTGCTGAGACTCCCTCTGTTTCGGTTACTGCGCGGTTGGCGTCGTACCTTAACCAGTTGTTGGTAAGGATTTTTACTCCCAGTTCATCTGCTCTTTCTCTGACCTCTGTTCCGGGAAAGGGGGCTAAAACGTGGTAGCCGTAATAGGTTCCCAAGCTCTTGGCGAATTCCATGGTTTCCTTTATGGTTTCTTTTGTTTCCCCCGGCAATCCTATTATGAAGGAGGAAAGAACTCCTATACCCACTTCTTTGGCGATTTGGGTGGCTTTTCGTACCTGCTCCAGTGTTATTCCCTTTTTACACGTTTTCAAAATTTCGGGATTTCCACTCTCCACACCGAACTGGATGAATATGCAACCCGCTTCATACATCTTTTCAAGCATCTCTCTGGTTACTGTGTTGACGCGAGCGTTGGCACTCCACTTAAACTTTAGCCCTCGACTAATAATTTCGTCACAGATGCCGAAGACATGCTCCTTGTTTATGGTAAAGGTGTCGTCCTCCACAATTATTTCATCAAAACCATAATCAAGAATTTCCTCCATTTCGTCCACGCAGAGTTTGGGGTTGCGGAACCTCATTTTTCTGCTGGTCATCTTGGGCCCTACACAAAAAATGCACCTGTTGGGGCAACCCCTACCGGTCACCATACTGCAGCCGGTTTTGTAGGCAATGTACTTGGATAGGGGGACTAGGTGTCTAGCGGGGAATGGTAGCTCATCCAGATTCATGAGTAATTCGCGGTCCGGGTTTCGGACTATTTCTCCATCCTCCCTATAAGTTATACCCTTAACGTCCTTTAGGTCTCTGCCCTTAACGATGTCCAGTAATGTGTACTCTCCCTCTCTTCTCACCACCATGTCAATCCAGGGGGCCTCGCTTAGAACCTCCCTATCAGCAAAGGTGGCATGTGGACCTCCAATGATTGTGGTTGCCCCCTCACTCTTTGCTATTTGAAGTATGCGTTTAGCGTGGGGATAATTCATGGTGACGGAGCCCGCTCCCACAATGTCCGGCTTGTACTGTCTAATTTTTTCAATAATCTTTTCTCTGGAAAACTTGTAGACCACCATGTCCAGTATATCAACCTCAAATCCCCTGTCCTCAAGAACCGCCGCCAGATATGTTAACCCCAAGGGAATTGTGGGACACTCCGTGAAGGGATAGGGAGTATTTATCAGAAGCGTTCTGGTGGACATAAGTGGTACAACCATAAATACAAGTACTTAAGTTTTACCCAAAATAATCCCTAGGCGAATCACCACCACTACTCACTTTAGATGGCTGTAAGATTTTTAGGCTCATTCAATCCAATTAGTTTATAAGTGGAGAAACAGATAATTAGAAACTTAAATTGTGTTTGGAGGGTTGTCTATGTTGGGTGATCTTAACATTGATAGAGTTAATCAGTTAATAAGTAGAGTTAGTGATGTGTCCACCAGACTTCTCTCGGAGAGGACACTTGTAGAGTCACAGCTGTTTAATGTTACTGCCTATAACTGTCTGGCGTGTTTCCAGCTTTACAACGGTTACCAGTACAATATTATGAGGGAATTGGCCAAGCACATTGACCCCGCCGAGATAGGTAGGAGAAGCAAGACGCTTGCAATGGTGCCCAATACTCTGGGCATGTGGGCTTTTATAGGGCTGTACATGATAGGGAGGATGCAGACATTATGGGAGCTGGGAGGACCGGAAAACGAGCCTGAGGAGAGAAAGAAGGAAGTTAACTTCATGCTTGATTTCTGGCAGAGGATGGCCAGCGCGTACTTTGATGGACACCTGTTTGCAGATGATAACCAGTTCAGAATAAACGTGCTCCCGGGCTCCACACTCAAACTGGTTAAGGAGAATCTCATGGAGCTTGATAGGGAAAAGGTTTCCAAGTTGAAGAGGGTTATGGCTCAACTGCAGTTAACCGCTTTCCTCTACTATTGCGAGTGTAGGGCTTCAATCCACGAAATGGGCCCTTACAGGATAGGTGACGATGAAATACTGATATTCAGGGAGTTCTCACCGCTTTGGGATGGAACCAACCTCAAATTTGAATGGGGCGATTTGGACGCTAAATCCCCGTTGCCCAATGTTTGTTTTGCTCTAACCCTTAAGGGCATTGAATCAGCCGAGTTTACGGATTATGGAACTATGTTCATTAAACCCGAAGATTACACCAACAACATTCGTAGGGTGGCAATTTTTACTCGTAAAGGCGACAAAATAGAACCTGTGGGGTTAGACATGCTTGATCCACTGAACCAGTTTGCGACAGATGCGCAAAGCGAGCTTTACCTCAAATTTGCGGAATGGCCGGAAGAAATGAAGATTCTCTCGGGAGCACAAGTTTTTACAACCTACCTTTTCGTATTTACAGACTTGGCGGGCATAACAAACAGGTTCAAATTTGGCATAAGTGAGGAAACGAAGGAGAAATGGCTTCCCAAGGTTATGAATGAGTGGAAAGTTATGCATCCCTCATGGGCAAGAATCTTCAGACCCAAGGAGGAGTGGGCAAAGGATCCCACATTTTACTGGATGGTGGAAAAATGAGTTTAGGGAGAACCATTGAAGACTGGGAAGAGTATCCCCACGACTATCCCCCAAGAATTGATTGGAAGGAGTCCTGGTACTTTACATACATGGACCCTAAAAGCCGGGTCTGCGGGGTATTCTACATATCCACCTATCCCAACAATGGGCGGACAGACTTCCTCGCAACATATGTGGTTGATGGAAAAGTTGACGGCTATATGAACTCCACAGGGGTGAGCGGAAAACTGAAAAGTATCAGCGATGGAAAGTTGACCTTCGACTTGGTAAAGCCCCAAAAGAGGTGGAACGTTTTCCTAGAAACAGAAAAGGTGAACATGGACTTCATGTTTCTGGGAAGATTCCCAGTATTTAGATTCGACTCCCAAAAATCCTACGTGAAAGATGTCCTTGAACAGGAGCATTACGAGCAAAGCTGTAAAGTAAATGGAGTAATAAGATTCCCTGAGGGAACCACCATAAAAGTTGACAGCTACGGCCACCGTGACCACTCCTGGGGCCTGAGGGACTACTCAAAAATCACAAAGTGGGACTGGATGCAGGCCCAATTCGATGGCTACGCCATAAACATAATAAGATTAACAATCGGCAAAAAAACTGAAATCAGCGGCTTCATATCCAACAGTGACGGCAACATTGAGGTTGTAGACGCCAAAATTGAAACCAAATACGAGAAGGATGGGAAAACACCCACAGCGTCTACCTACACCGCCAAAGATGAAAAGGGAGTGTCAAGAACAATTATTTCAAAAAAGGTGTATGGAATAGTCTATCCGCCACGCCAATTTAAAGAAGGAGCCCGCACAGACATTTACGAAAACTTTTCAGAGTTCCTAGTACGGGGAGAACAGGGAAGAGGCTACGGAATCTCAGAATACTTGGTAACCACCAAGGTTTAAAAGCGAAAAATAAGTCCCCACGGAATCTGCCCAACCGCAACAAAAAATTCAGTTATTGGAGCTATAAGTTCTTCCAATTAATTTATAAGAGTATATTTTTCTATTAGGTAGTATCACGAGGGATGAATATGAGCTACAAAAAAATTGCTGAAGGAATGATAAGCTGCGAAAAAAATGCCGAGGGCCAACTGGTGGTAATAAAAACAGTTCAGGATGTGGTTTCCCTCCTCAAATCAGGCCCACAAGGAAAAATACCAGTGGTGCAAGACGCGGGAACCACCACCCTAGCACCAGTACTTTCACGCATATCTGGAGTAGTGTGTCTCTCAGGAGGCCTGGGGGCACATCTAGCCATAGTCACAAGAGAATTCGGCATACCGGGACTAATGGGAGCAGAAATTCGATACAACGGCGAATTAAACGGAAAAAAGGCAAAAATCATCGCCCTCGGAGGCTCCAAAGGCGAACTACACATTTTAGAAGAATAAAATAGGAACAAAAACATAAAATTTTTAATAGTTTTGAGGAGTCGACAAAACCAATCATAAAAATCGAATAATAAAAAGGTGGGAAGGTGTTTCACGATGAGTATTGCAGAAGCCAACAAGCTCATACCCCACATTTCGAGAGTTATTGATTACCAGGTTACCAGCAGAGGCCTACTAGAGTCCCAACTCTTCCCTGTGACCGCCTACATCTGTGTCTCTTTTTATAACAGTTATGACATGCTCTTCAACATATTAAAGAAGGTTTCAGAGAAGACTACCCCAGAAAAAATGGGTAGGGAGAGCAGAAAAATACTTTCAGAACTGCACGCCATGACCATATTCTACATTCCACTCTACTATATGTGTGGCAGAATGGGAGAGATTTTCGCCAACAAGGGAGACCCCAAATCGGAGCCTAAGGAGAAGAGGAAGCAGACCGCCTTCATACTTGACTTCTGGAAAAGGCTGGCATCCTCATATTTTCCAGGGGGAAAACTAACAGTTTATGATTCTAACTGGAAGAACCTAGCTCTAAACCAACACGACATAGATTGGGTAAAAGAACAAATAATAGACATAACACCCGAGGAAGCAGCTAGGATAAAAAGGGTCATGACTAACCTAGAGGTCTACGCCTTTTTAGACGAGTGTGAGGCGAGAGCCAAACTCTGCGACCACGGACCCTACGAAATAGGCAAAAACGAAATCCTAGTCTTCAGCGAAATACTACACATTTACGATGGAGGAAAGCCACACTTCCCCTGGTCAGCAACAGAAGCCAAAGCACCCCACAGCAACATCGCCTGCGCCTACAGATTAAAAGGTGTAAAAGCCAAATTCGACGATTTTTCAACCATGACCACAGAACCAGTAGACTACACAGAAAAAATTACGGGAGTAGCCCTATTCACACGAAAAGGAGAAAAAGTGGAGCCATTAGACTTGGACATATTAGGAGCATTCAACGAGTTTGCCCAGAGCGCCCAAGCAGAACTATATATGCGTTTCTCGGAATGGGACAAAAGACAACGCCTAATCGCAGGGGCGTTTGCCTACTGCTACGGATACGCTCGATACACCAACTTCGTGGGAATAACAGACCAAATAAACTGGGACCTCACAGAAAGAACAATGAAGAAGTATGTACCCTACTTCATGGAAAACGATTTTGACCCTGCGATACCCAGACTCTTCAGAAGCGAAGAAGAGAAAAAAGACGACCCCTCCCTCTACTACATCGCCCAAGACTGAAACAAAGAAATAACAGGAAAAATCACTGGGAAAAATGGAAATTTAAGAACAGTCCACTTTTTGTTATCCTTCTCGATTTAAGTCTTTATTTTTTGTATTTCTGGGATTTGTTTTTTTCTTACTTTTGCCCCTATGTCCACCCAGTTCCACTGTATTTTGTTGTCGTCAGTCTTGTATTCCAGCAAGCCTTCCTCTACAAACTGTCGTAGGACTGTTTCCACTTGGTCTCTTTTGAGAATTCGGGATATGGATCCGAAGGAGTGCATCTTATCTGCCAGGAGTTTTACTGGCTCCTCCCCAT
>JAHAWU010000109.1 GCA_018383815.1 Candidatus Jordarchaeia archaeon
TCATTTTAAATGTCCGTTTAATTACCACACTTACTTATTTATACGTTTTTCTAATGCACTAAAATGTGTAAAAATATTTTTCAAGCTGACAATTTTTACACATTTATATAAAAAAAGCATAAAGGGGTAACATTATTTATAATAATAAGGATATATAATTAATTATTTTTAAAATATTAATTAACGCAGTAAACCTAAGTTAGTTTTGAAAAAAAGGCAATATTAAGCTCTCTTTTTGGACATCACTTAACCAGAATTTTAGCAAGAGGATACTCTCCTTTTAACCATTCTTAACCCTTTCAGTTTAGTTTTCCAGAATTAATTAATTTGTTAACCGTTCTTCTTTAAACCCACTCTGTTCATCTGAATAGGTTTTAGCAAAATTAATATACCAACCTCATTCCTTCTAAAAATATCAATCATTCACACAGGTAAAAATCCCCTCCAAGATTTTCACATATAGGTATAAGTACTATTACGATTGAATTAATTTTAGCGACTCGTGCTAATGCCTCTGGAAGTATTGGTGATGATCAAGGGAATTGTTTTTGATTTAGATGGAGTTCTAGTAGGTTTGAACTTAGATATGAATGTTTTACAGGAAAGGCTAAAGGAAGTGTTTGAGGCGAGAGTTGAGGCTCAAAAAATTTTTGGTACCTGTGAAAAATTGGCTGTGGAGGATTATGAACGCTACAAAAAGGCCATGGATGCTTTGGACAAGGTGGAATTAGAGGCTATAGATAAGACTATGGTTATTTTCCCAGAATCGAGGAAGGTTCTTGAGAGTTTAAGGGGGAAATACGACCTTGTGCTTGTTACCCTACAGGGGAGGATTCCGGCGTATAAGGTGTTGGATATACTGGGTGTAAAGGATTTCTTTAAGGCTATTTTTACAAGGGAAGATTCCTTTTCTCGTCAGGAGCAGATAAAGCTTGCTGTAGACTTTTTAGATTTCCAGTGTGATGAAGTTTTGGTAATTGGAGACAGAAGGAATGACGTTTATTGCGCGGAAAAAGTGGGGTGCAATGCTTTGATAGTAAAGAGGCCCTACAAAGAGATAAGGGGAATGAGAGTTATAAGTTCACTTGAGGAGATTCCCAAACAAATCGAAAACATCAACAAAGAGAAGCTAACTAAGCAGGATTTCTAACGCGCCTTAGGAGAATTAGGCAAAGAGATAGGTTTTTACTGCTTTTTTGTGGTTTTTTCTTTGTGGCGGAGTTCGAGTTCTTCAAATATTTTATCTAGGTTAATATTTTTGTATGCGAGTAGAATCATCATATGGAAGAGAAGGTCTGCAGCTTCGTGTATCTCTTCTTTTTCGTTATTGTTTTTTGTGGCTTCTATGAGTTCGCTGGATTCTTCGCTTATTTTGTTAAGTATTTTTGCTTCGCCCTCCTGTACTATTTTTGCCACGTAGGAGTCGACGGGGGGCTTTTCTATTCGTTGCTTTATTGTGTTGAAGACCTTTTCAAGTATCTTTGACTTTCCATAAACTTCTTCGGGTTCAAAGATTTTTTCTTCCAAAATCTTTTCGCTTCCAACTTTATTGTGGAAGCAGGAAAAATAGCCTTCGTGGCAACAAGCTTTAATCTGTTCAACTTTAAAGAGTAGTGCGTCGCCGTCGCAATCATAATAGGCTTCTTTGACTATTTGATAGTGTTTTGATTCTTCTCCTTTCATCCATATTCTATTTTTTGTTCGGCTGAAGTAGTGCATGTATCCTGTGGATAGAGTTTTCATCAGGGCTTCTTTGTTCATAAAGCCCATCATGAGTACAGTGTTAGTTTTAATATCTTGGGCTATCGCGGGAACTATGCCATTCATCTTACTAAAATCAAGTTTGGATAATAGAGTGTCTGTGTTTTCTAGATTGAACGGATCCAACTTTTTCTCCTCACAGTCTTACCAGTACATTTCTTTTTGCAAGGTATTTTTTCACTTCTTCTATGGAGTAGATGCCATAGTGAAAGATGGAGGCGGCCAGAGCCGCATCGGCTTTCCCCTCGGTTAGAACCTCATAAATGTGTTCTAGATTGCCAGCTCCTCCAGAAGCTATTACTGGTATATTTACCTTTTCACATACTGTTCTTGTGAGAATTACGTCATATCCCATTTTTGTGCCGTCGCAGTCCATGCTTGTAAGGAGAATCTCTCCGGCACCTTTCTTTTCTACTTGCATTGCCCATTTGATAGCGTCTATTCCGGTGGGTTTTCGGCCCCCATAGGTGTATACTTCCCACCAGCATCTCCCTTGCGGTGTTTGCACCACAATTTTGTCAGGTGCCTCTTCGTAAATTCTTTTTGCATCTATAGCGCACACAATACACTGACTGCCAAACTTCTGGGCAGCCATACGTATTAGTTCTGGTTTCTCCACCGCTGAGGTATTTATAGCTACTTTGTCTGCCCCGGCGCAGAGTATTCGACGGATATCTTCTATGCTTCTTATTCCACCGCCTACCGTGAAGGGTATAAAAACTCTGTCCGCCGTCCTCTTAACCACATCTATCAAGATTTCACGTTTATCGCTTGACGCCGTCACGTCCAGGAATACAAGTTCGTCGGCCCCCTGCCTGCTGTACAATTCACCCAGCTCAGGGGGGTCTCCCGCATCCCTCAAATTTTTGAATTTTACACCCTTAACTACTCGGCCTCCAGTCATGTCTAAGCAGGGAATTATTCTTTTTGCAAGCATTTTTTAGGCCCCCATACGAATAGCTTCCTTCAAGTCTATGCTTCCTTCAAATAAGGCTTTTCCTATAACCACTCCACTAACGCCAATCTTTTTAAGATTTAGGATATCCTCAAGGCTTCGAACCCCACCCGAAGCTACCACTTTAATCTTTACGGATTTAACCAGCTTTTGCATAGTTTTTAAATCGACTCCCTCAAAAGTTCCGTCTCGCACAATAGAGGTGGATAGTATCCAGCCAGTCCCCAATGTCTCCATTTTTACTGCAGTTTGGAACAGGTTGTCCCGTGTAATCTTTTTCCAGCCCTCAACAGCAATTTTTTCTCCTTTGTAGTCCAAGGAAACCATTACATGCTTTGAACCTATTCTTTCAGCAAGTTCACTAACAATTTTGGGATTTCTAATGGCTTCGGAACCTAAAATTATTCTTTCCGCGCCCTGCGAGTAAAGGTTTAGTGCCTTTTCGATGTTCCTTATTCCTCCGCCTACCTGCACCTTTGCGGAGAGGGTTTTAATTAGGCGGATTATAATGTTAAGGTTGTTCCCACGGCCTAGGGCCGCGTCCAGGTCCACTATATGGATTGCTTCTGCCCCCTCTCTCTCCCATTTTAGAGCTGCATCTATGGGATTTTCATAGTACACCTTTGCGGTTTCTGGAACGCCCTTAATTAGTCGAACGCATTTTCCCCCCAGTATGTCCACTGAAGGTATGACCAACATTTTTACTCCTCACACAGTTTAACAAAGTTTTTAAGCAGTCTGATTCCCACTCCTCCCGATTTTTCTGGGTGAAACTGTGTCGCGTAAACATTTCCGTACTGGATTATTGAGGGGAACCTAACTCCATAATCAGTCCAAGCCACAGTCACTTTTGAATCTTCTGGTATGGCATAGTAGGAGTGAACAAAATAGACATATGAATTATCAGGTATACCTTCTATGAGAGCTGAGTCTTTTTTCTCCAGAAGCAGTGTGTTCCAGCCTATATGTGGAATTTTAACACTGGAGGGAAGTTTGACTACTCTTCCCTTAATTATGTCCAGCCCCTGGTATGATCCGTCTTCGGTGCTATCGCTGAATAATAGTTGCATTCCCAGACATATTCCTAGTAGGGGTTTGTCCTCCTTAACGTATTCAAGAATAAAATTGGTAAGAGGTTTCAAGTTTTTTATTGCGTCTCGAAATGCTCCCACTCCGGGAAGGGCTAAGGCATCAGAATTGGCTAACTCCTTTTCTTTACTAGATATGACGCAGTTAGCTCCCACTAAACGCAAAGCGTTTTCCAAACTCCTCAAGTTTCCCATTCCATAGTCAACGATGCCAATGAGCATTAGAGGGTCCCCTTTGCACTTGGTACCTCTTCTTCTCCTCTCCTGGCGTCTATACTAACGGCTTGTCTTAGAGATAGAGCCAAAGCTTTGAACACTGCTTCCACCTTGTGGTGATTATTGTTCCCGTATAATACTTTGACATGTAGATTCATATTCGCTGATTGTGCAAGTGAAAATAGAAAGTGTTCAACGTCCTCGGCTCCTACATCTTCGATAGTAACTTCTTTTAGATTCAGGTCTAGGTTCACGTAGCTTCTTCCACCAAGATCTATTGCGACTAACACCAGAGAGTCGTCCATGGGAGTTATTGCCCATCCGAATCGGAAGATTGCCTTCTTTTTCCCCAGAGCCCTATTTAGGGCTTCTCCCATAGTTAGGGCGACGTCCTCAATTATGTGGTGGCTCAGGTCCCCCTGTGCCTTTATGCTAAGATCTATGAGGGAGTGTTTTGAAAGTGTTTGTAGTTGATGGTCGAGGAATTTTATGCCTGTTTGTATGTTTCCTTTTCCTGTTCCATCAAGATTTACTTCAACTTCCACTCTGGTTTCCAGAGTCTCTCTTTTCGCCTTAGCGGTTCTCATTTTTCATCATCTCCAAGTTGGTTAAGAGAGGTGATAAATCATTTGGGGAGGGTAGTATAATGTCGGCATTCAGTGAGATAAATTTTTTAAATAGTGATTCCCTATTGGCTGTTGCACACAAGACTCCTATGCTTAACACGGAGTATGTGCCTTGTTCCTGTGCTTTTTTTGCTGCTATTATGTCGGAAACAGTGTCTCCAACATAGCCAAATATCCTTTTTGAAGGTTTTATCCTGTCCGCTACCATTAATAGTGAGTAAGGGTTGGGTTTTTCTAAACTTACTTCTATGCCTTTGCTTCGAAGATTTTTTTCAGCCAAATTTATGTCCTCAAGGAAAACAGAGGAATCCAGATCAAAATAGTTTTCATAGTTTTTAAGTCTTTGAAGTATGGGAAGTGTTTGGCTGCGCTGGCGGCTGGACGCAATGCCGAACCTGGAGAAGCCCAGCTTCGAAATTAAGGTTTTAAGAACTTGCTCTTCTAGTATGAGTTTTTCGTTCTCTATAAGGCCTGTCCCCTTATGGAACATGGGGTTGGTTCCATAGACATTCTTGAACACTTCGCTTCCTGAATATATTTCCTCAAAGTATCTCTTAATTATGTTGAGGTCGTAGATTGTTCCTTGATAAAGACACAAATTCTCTAAAATTTTTGACGCTTGATCAAAAGTTATTCCCAAGCTTTCAGCTAGCTTATTTTTTGCGTTTTCTTCAGCTGAGGGTAAACCACTCTCATCCAGCGAGTCCACATAGTTCTTAAGACTCCAGTCGCCAAAGCGGCTGGAAGCCAGCCTCATGGAGTCAAAGCCAATTGATTTACATAGGTTTCCAAACTCTTCTAGTTGGCGCAACTTGAACTCTAGGTTCCCGTTCCCCTTCACTAATGCTAAGAGTTTCTTCTGGTGGCTTTTAAGGTGTATTAGAAGAAGGGTTACGAAGTATAGGATGACACCATAGGTTAGATGCCAATCATTGTTGAAGCCTCCCGAGTTTTTAAAGAGGCTGATTTCCTCAGAGGTGATAAAATCACCCGTAATAGGGCCCAACTTCAGGATTTCTGTGAGGTACCATTTTGTAGTTTTGATTATCGCCATTATGAAGGAGTCTGAGACATCTATCAAAACCCCATCACAGTCAAATATTAGACATCTCAAATGTTCCAAGAGATCGACTGAGGATTTTTTCACGTATCCTTTGTCGCCAGTGGGCAGTTGGAGTTCGAAATAGTTTTTCATGGCTCCTCACTTAAGGCTTCCTCAATAGAGTCTAGTAGCCTTTGATTTATTTTTCTTGGCCCTAGTGTTATTCTCAAGCAATTGTTGAGTAGAGGGAGGTCGCTCCGGTCTCTAACTAGGATTCCTTTACTTAAAAGTTTGTTCTGTAAGGATTTGGCAGTATAGTGCGGTTTGACAACCCTCAAAAGCAAGAAATTAGCCTGTGAAGGATAGGCTTTCAAGTTTTCATTCTTATTTAACTGGTTGTAGAGAAATTCCCGTTCCTTCTTTACTTCCAATATTTTTTTGTATAAATAGTCCCAAGAGTCAATTAGCACGACCGCCATTTTCTGGGCCAGTTTATTAACATTGTAGGGAACCACAGTTTTTCTTATGATGTCTGCTAGTTCAGAATTGGTGGCGGCGAACCCTATTCTTAGCCCAGCTATTCCAAACGATTTAGAAAAGGATCTCAGAACTATCAGGTTCTCGTAGTCATTAATCCATTTAAGCAGTGTGTAATCTGCGAAGTCAGCGTAGGCCTCGTCAACAGCCACAATACAGCCGCTCTCCTCTATGATACGTTTAATGTCTTCTTTGGGGTATTGGTTTCCCGTGGGGTTGTTGGGAGAACAGAGAAATATGATTCTTGTCTTAGGTGTTACGGATTTAAGCACAGCCTCCACGTTGGGTGAGAAATCCTCGTTTAGAAGGACCGTCTGGGGTTTTCCATTCAGAAGTAATGTGAAGAAGCGATATATACCGAAGGTGGGGTCCAGTATAATGGTTTCGTTTCCCGGCTCGATGAAGACTTTGGTTAGAATGTCTAAAACTTCGTCTGAACCGTTACCCAAAACGATTTCAGAGCTATCTAATGCGAAATGTTCTGCTATCGCCTCTCTGGTTTCAACTGTTTCTGGGTCAGGATATGATCGAAAGTCCAGTGCGGAAATCGCCTCTCTAGTTTTTTCCAGTATCCACTCCTTTTCTATAAATAGGTTTTCGTTGGCGTGGAGTGGTAGTATGTCTTCTTTGGAAACACCGAGTTGCTTTGCCAACTCTTCGGGAGAGATCTCTCCCTGATATGGTTTAAAGCCCAATACTATTTGGCGTATGAGTTTTTCATTTTTCACTCTTAAACCTCGCTTTAATCGATTCTGCGTGAGCGTATAAGCCCTCAAATTCAGCCAGAGTAACAACAGTTTCGGCCAATCCCTTAAGGCCGGCATGAGAGCATTCAATAACACTGATGGTCTTGGCAAAGTTATATGAGGACAAACCCGAGTAGGCCCTAGCATATCCTCCTGTGGGTAGAACATGGTTTGAGCCCGCGGAGTAATCACCCACTGCTACTGGAGAGTAAGGGCCCAGAAATATTGCTCCCGCATTTTTCACTTTTTTTAAAATAGATTTGGGAGATTTAACATGAATTTCCAAGTGTTCAGGAGCATAATTGTTTGAAAATTCCACGGCTTCGTCCAAATCCCGTGTAACAAGTATCCATAGGTTCTCCAAGGATTCCAAAAGTATTTCCTTACGTGGAAGAAGCTCCAAGAATTTATTTATGGAACTCTCAACTTTGTGAGCTAGTACCTCTGAGGTGGTGAGAAGTAGTACTTTGGCTTGGGGGTCGTGTTCCGCCTGTGAGAGCATATCCACAGCTATAAAGTTAGGGTCTCCAGTGTCATCAGATATTATGAGTAGTTCACTGGGGCCCGCGGGGAGGTCTATTCTAACGTGTCTGCTGACCAAAAATTTTGCTGCCGTTACGTAAATGTTGCCGGGTCCGAATATTGCTTCAACTTTTGGAATCACTTCTGTTCCATAAGCCATTGCAGCTATTGCTTGGGCTCCTCCAACTTTGTAGATCTCTGTAACTCCCGCCTCACCACATGCTACAAGTATTGCAGAGTTAATCGTTCCATCCTCCTGTGGCGGTGTACAAACAATTACTTGTTCTACACCCACCAACTTGGCGGGAACTACGGTCATTAGAACTGTTGATGGGTAGGCCGCTCTACCTCCGGGTACATAAATCCCCACCCTTTCCAAAGGTCTAATTATCTGAGAAACATTAACTCCAGATTGAGTATTGCAGGAAAATTCGTTTATCTGTCTCTCGTGAAATTTTCGAATGTTAACCACAGATCTGTTAATGGCTTTAAGCAATTTCTGGGGCACATTTTTGTAAGCGGAGCTAATCTCTTCCTCTGAAACTCTGAGCTTATCTTTAGAAATGAATACCTTATCAAATTTCAAAGTATAGTCAATTACGGCCTCGTCCCTTCTTCGCTTCACGTCATCCACTATGCCTTGCACTGCTGGAAGTGTTTTCTCCAACTCCAAACTGTAACGGTATACTATAGCCTGCTTCTCCCCATTACTCAGTGAACTCAAATCTCTAATTTTTACCATTCCACACACTCCAAAATTTGATACTCTTCGCATCAAAAACTTACATTCTAAAGCAAGTAACATTCAACCGAATATCTGTTAAATTATTGGCAAACTATTTTACTCCTTGTAGGTAACTGATTAGATTTCCAATTTTTACTAATTCTTGCATCTCCTTCTCCATATTTCTGACCACTATTTCTCCCTGTTCGAATTCCTTTTTGCCCAATATGACTACGTAGGGTATTCCCATCTTATTTGCCCGTTCTAGTCCTTTACTCAGCTTCCTTTCCAAAATATCCATTTCTGTGGACAAGCCATTCTCTCTTAAGCTCTTTGAAATTTTTATTGCCTCTCCCTTCAGTTCCTTATCTATATAGAGCACGAGTATCTGTGGCTTCTTTTTTAGGGGAAAGTTGAATCCCTGCCTTTCCAAGGCTAGGTGGCAGCGGTCTACACCAATTGCGAATCCAGTTGCGGGAAATGACCCCCCGCCGAACTGTGCTACCAAGTCATCATAGCGTCCACCGCCCCCCACCGCTATTCCTAGGCTTTGAACGAATCCCTCAAAAACTGCGCCCGTGTAATAATCAATTCCACGCACTATGCCCAAATCCACAGTAACATACGAATCCAAATCGTACAGCTTCAGAACTTTAACAATATCGGATATGTTTTGTATACAGGCTTTCACCTCTTCGTTTTCTACTGTATCAAGAATCTTTTTTGTTACGCTGACATCTCCCCTGAGGTTTGGAAGCATCCGGAAAACATCCTTCATTTTGGAGCTCACATCTACCTCTTTAAGTGCTTCCTCCAAACCCTTTTCATCTTTCTTATCTATAGTTCTTCGGATGGCGGCGGCCTCCTCTAGGGAAAGGCCTGCCTCCCTAACTATAGATTTAAAGAGTCCCACGTGGCCCAATTCCACGCCAAGTCCCTTCAGTCCGATTCCATTTAAGGTGGTAATAAATACCGCAATCACTTCTGCATCGGCATCCGGCAAACTGCTTCCATAAAGCTCAATGCCCGCATGCCAAAACTCCCTCTGACGTCCAGACTGAGGCTCCTCGTAGCGAAACATGGGAGCCAAATAATACATTCGCATGGGAAGAGGATGATTCCTAAGCTGAGTGGCTACTACACGCGCGATGGGGCTGGTCATTTCCGCCCTCAAAGCTAACTGGCGTCCACCCTTATCCTTGAAGCGAAACATGCTCTCCTGTAGTTCTTGACCGGTGCCTGTAGCGAGTGAATCAAAGTATTCGAAGGTGGGTGTTCGAATCTCTTTAAAGCCCCAAAGCTCGAAATTTGTACGCATTTTATTCTCAATATAACTTCTCTTTTCCATATAATCGAAGTAGTAATCCTGAGTTCCCTTAGGAGTTTTAAGCTTAAAAGAAAGGTTCCTACTCAACTTTTAAACCTCCAAAAGACGCTTCACACAAGAGGCTGGAAGGTCTAAAAACAAGCGCCAAAAATTGAAGAGTCCTAAGCAGTGTGGAAACAGTCAGCTCCAGCCACCGTACTACACCTCAAACAAGACGCATTTCTGAAATGTTAAAAGTGATGTGTCCAACAATAAAAAACTTAGTTCTGCGGTTTCCCTAAAGCATTAGATGATATAAACTTTCTGGTACATTTTTCTTTTCAATATGGAGTTAGCAAGTTCAAACATATTAAGTTTGCTTGTTGCTGAGTGTTGACACAAGTTCAAAGAAGTACATCGGAAAAGGACTTATTTTCTTTTATTGTAGCTATCTGTAAACTCGTAACTTAACTCTCCCGATGGGTCTTCTTAAGAAAAAAGGGTACCATACCACCAGCTTCCCATTTGCTCAATATAAAGAATATGTGTAAAGCAAGCCAAAAAAACACCACATAGTTACGTTCTTAGAATTTTCCTAAAAGGCGATTTAAAATTAGAAAAGTTATAAAAGTACAGATTTTGTAAGAAGAATTTGAACATTTATTTGAAAATCCATAGTATTATTTATATATAGGAGTTCTATAAACTTATGCAAGAATACACCCGGCTCGCGGAATTTTACGGCACAAAGTTTAGTGAAAGATTCAAAGAAGTGTACAGCAGAGTTACAGATCCCAAACTAAAAAGAAGATTAGAGGAGTTCCACAAGGACTTTGAACATGGCATCAGAGTGAAATTCCCCACACTAATATACATAATCAACTACCTGCTGGACCATAACAGTTGCGACAAATTTGAGATGCGAGACTGGGTTGCAGGCAAAATGATAGAAGAAATAGATTTCGTAACAGAAACCTCACTGGGCCTGATCAAAAGCTATACCACCACCATAAATGCCCTGAAAAGGTACAAGATAATCAAAATTAGAGGAAAAGAGGTCAAACTCCTAGTCTAATGTTCAAATCCCCACAAAAGTTCAGTAGAAACACGTCTAACCAGCAACAAACTACTAAGAATAAAAAGCGTCATCACAACAAAAATTTATTGATGCACTCAAGTGGATCATAAAAGATTTTTTTGGGGATAAAAATTCAGAGTGAATAAAAGATTTTAAAATGAGAAGCCTTTCAGCCTAATTCTAAGTCCTCCATACTATCGGAGTACTTGGAGAAGTATTCTTCTGTAACTGAGCAACGCCCCATAACTTCTTCCTTTACGAATATTGGCGACTTGGTTCGAAGGGCTATTGCTATACAATCACTGGGCCTGGCATCCAAAACCCTATGGTTCCCATTAGATTTAACATAAAGGCGCCCAATGTAGACACCTTTCTGTATATCAATTATTGCTACCCTCTCAACTTCGGTAGACATTTCGGATAACACATTAACCAACAGGTCGTGGGTTCCCGGGCGCTCCGGCTTAGTATCATTCAAAGCCATCTGTATACTCGCCGCCTCATATGCACCAATAAAAATTAGAAGCAGTCTACCCTTACCATCGGATAAAACTACAACCGGAGACTTTCCGTAACTAGTCTGTGCTAGATACACTCCGCGAACTCCGACCTTAACATTACCGCTTTCATTCAATTCCTTAACCCTACTATATTCCAATCTTATTTTGTAAACTCTGAAAGAGGAAAAAGGTGAATCCACCTGCCAGAGCTACAATAAACAAAAGGATAGACGCATATTTAAAATTATTCAAAAACGCAACCCCCACAGCAAAACAACCCATTTACCAATAACAACCACCTAAAAAAATAGAAAAAAACCAATTACTCACAAAAACAAGTTAAAACTAAAAGAAACAACAAACCAAAAAACACAAAAATCAAAGCCCAAAAAGCAGAAAACAACAACCCGCCAAGAATCAACCCAAAAAGCTTTAAAGTTTGTATGGCTCAAAGTCAAAAAGAATCCCTCAACACCACCAGAAAAAGCAGGGTGAAAAAATTGATGAATGAACTAGTCACAAAACATGAATTCATAGAATTAGGAAAAAAACTAGAACTATGGGGCACACTCGTAGTGTGCCTAGGAGTCATAAGCATCTCCACGGGAATACTGGCCAGAATAATCTTCAAACCCCTACCACCACTCTTCCCCGACTATCTAAGAGTATTCCTAACAATTGGCTTCACCCTAACCATCCTAGGAATAATAATAACATACTACACACTAAAATGGATAAAAAACAACTACAAAAATACCGAAAAAGAACTCAAAAAAACCAAAGAAAACCAAGAAATAGAAGAACTCAAAAAAACACTCAACGAATACATAGAACACTACGGAAACCAACTACTAAAAGGCGCAATATCCTTCGCCAGCACAGCAACAATAATATTCACCTACGCCTGGATAGCAGTCCACAACCTATTCAGACAATACAGCGACTACGACGTGTTCCTATCACTAATAATCGTAACAGCCTGCCTAGCCACAACCGCAGTCCTAATAGCATACGGCCAATACTGGAGAAACAGAGCCCAAAAACAAAACATAATATAAAAAGAAAAAAACAAACTCACTTCCCACTCCCGGAACTAATATTTAAAAAGAAAACAGGCCAAAAAAAGGAATAAAAAAGAAGGAATCCGCCCTTAAGCAAGATAGCTCAAGCTGAGCCTCTCCCGCTTACCCATCAGCTTCTGCTGGATCTCCTCATACTGCTTAACCATCTCAGGAGTAATACTCGCAGTAACTCGAGTAAATGCCTCCTCAAAGTGCTTCATGCTAACCTCCTTCACATCCCGGCCCTTCTCACGAATCGCAGCCATACCCGCATCCCGACACAAATTCTCCAAATCCGCACCACTGAAACCCTCAGTCCTGTCAGCAAGCCTCTCCAACTTCACATCCTTCGCCAAAGGCATACCCCGCTCCACAGTATAAATCTCAAGAATCCTCAAACGACTAGCACGATCCGGAGCAGGCACCAAAACCAAGCGATCAAACCTGCCAGGGCGAAGCAAAGCTGGATCCACAAGGTCGGGACGATTCGTTGAAGCCACACAAACAACACCCTTAAGATCCTCAATACCATCCATTTCCACCAAAATCTGGTTCAACACACTCTCATAAACACGAGTACCCTCCCAAGTACCACGACGGGGAGCCAAAGAATCCAACTCATCGAAATAAATAATCGCCGGCGCAGCGCTACGAGCCTTCCTAAACACCTCACGAATAGCCTTCTCAGACTCACCAACCCATTTCGAGTATACTTCTGGTCCTTTTATTGATATGAAGTTTGCTTGTGATTCTGTGGCTACTGCTTTTGCTAAAAGTGTCTTTCCGCATCCTGGTGGTCCGTGTAGTAGTACGCCTTTTGGTGGTCTTATTCCTACTTTTTTGAATACTTCGGGGTATTTGAGTGGCCATTCTATTGCTTCTTTTAGTTCTTGTTTTATGTTTTCTAGTCCGCCGATGTGTTCCCATTTTACTGTGGGAATTTCTAGCATTACTTCTCTTAGGGAGGAGGGGTGTACCATTTTTAGTGCTTCTTCGAAGTCGTTTTGGTCTACTACTAGTTTGTCTAGGGTTTCCTGGGGTATGGTTTCTTCTTCTAAATTTATTTCGGGTAGTACTGTTCTTAGTCGGTGCATGGCTGCTTCTCGGGCTAGTGCTGCTAGGTCTGCACCTACGAATCCGTGTGTGCGGTTTGCGAGTTCTTCTAGGTTTACGTTTTCTGCGAGGGGCATGGCTCTGGTGTGTACTTGTAGTATTTCTTTTCTGCCGTTTCTGTCAGGTATTCCTATTTCGATTTCTCTGTCGAATCTTCCGGGTCTTCTGAGTGCGGGGTCTAGGCTGTTGGGTCTGTTGGTTGCTCCTATTACTATGACTCTTCCTCTGCCTTTTAGTCCGTCCATGAGTGCTAGTAGTTGGGCTACTACTCTTCTCTCTACTTCTCCTGTTACTTCTTCACGTTTTGGTGCTATGGAG
>JAHAWU010000110.1 GCA_018383815.1 Candidatus Jordarchaeia archaeon
CTCTATTAGGGCTCCTTTCGGCAAAAGGGGGAATCAATGGGGAGAACTAAACCATATGCAGAAGAAAACACAAAGCCCCAGTCTGAAGAAGCCATCCAGCGACTTGCACTAAAAACTTTTTACGCCCAAATATTCTTTTTGGTAATATATTGTTTAGGTTTTTTACGCAAAATATATATAATATAAGATTTTTATTGATAACATAATAAATCTGGGATTAGTAAGGGCAAAATGTTTTTATATAGAATATAAATCTTGTTCGGTAACGATAATAATAAAGATTTTAGAAATTGGAGAAAGGTTATTTGTTAAAGGCGTGAGTTCAGTTGAATCCTAAGACGAGAAAAGTTAGGCTATGTGAAGAATTGGGAGGAACAATCATAGAAATTGAAGTTCCACTAGTGTCGCGTGTCGACCCCGCGGAGATACGTAAAGAGTTGAATCTACCGGATTACATCAACTTGGACTATCTCCCCATGAAGAGGGCTCTGGTTTCAATTTGGGCGGCGAGAAACGCGGGTCAACTCCACCTAGAATTTCCAAATGTGATAAAAGGATGCATTGGAAAATCAAAAATCAGCAACGAGTCTCTAAACATTTTACTTTTCGGCGGTGGAGCCTTCAAGATTCACTGTCCCAGCACCAATGCAGAGGGTAGTGCCTTTAACCGTGTCATGAAGGATGTGGACCTCATTACTTCCAAGAAACAGGGAGCTACAGTGAAGAATCTTCTACTATGCCTTGGGGAAATGTATGGAAGCATGTATACCCACTTCATGCTTCTATCTGACAAGGTTTTCAGCGCCATGCGGAGAGGAGAGAGGTGGAGGGTGAGGGCCATCGACTCCATAAATGGTGAGGGCCTTCCAGTAGCGGGCTACATGGATATACTCACTGAAGAGATAAACATGCGTCACAAGATAGATGTGAGACCCGAACTATCCCAGCCTCCAGAAAAAACCCTTTACACCATTGGGCTTGAAAACATGCTTCTGACCAAGTGCCAATTCATTGAGGATCATCCCCGAAGCGTTCTGGAGCAGTTGGAGCAGGAGGGTCTAAAACACAGAATACTCTCCTGTAACAGCCACTACGACCACAACAAGATAGTCATCGGAATGGAGGACAAGGACATAAAGGATGTCTGCGCAGAACTGCTAGACCACCCCATAGGAGAAGGGGGCAACGAAGAAATAAATGGCAAAAAAATCGCAAAAATCCTGGAAAAGGACAAAAAGTTCAGGAAAACGGTAAGGCTGAACCTAGAAATGATCCTTAACAATGAAGGCGCTCTGAAAAAGTTTGGTGCTAAAAACAAGGAAATCAACACCATATTCTCCAGAGTAGAGGAACTTCTGAGCATAATTCCCGAATCTCCAGAAAAATGGAACAAACCCTGGTGGAACACAGAAGTATCCAACGTAGAAATAGCAAAATTCGGAGATTAACCCTCGCCTTGAAATTCCTAAGTTAAAACATTTTTTAAACTCCTAACTTATTCTTACCCCAGGAAGCCCCTTAGAGCTCCTGCTTCAATGATTTTTTCTTCCATTTTTGCTATTTCGTTTTGTTTGAATAGTTTTACTATTTGTGTAGTTAGTTTTTTGTGTTCTTGGTTGGTTTCGTATTCGAATTCTTTGGCTGTTTCTCGGATTTTTTGTGCCAGACCGGGAGGTAATAGTTTGAGGTTTTCTTGGTTCAGGTATTGGAGGGCGGAGGAAACGTTTTGTTCGAAGCATTTGTAAATCTCGGTGACCGCCTCCCTTTGTTTCTGGTTTAGTGCAGAGAGACCCAAGACCTCTGGAGGAATGCCCAAAGAGTAGAGTGCGGCGCAAAAAGTTATTGCTCTGGGTAGAGTGGTTCTTCCTACTCCTCGGGCATATCCGAAGAGACCTATGTGCAGTTTTCTTTTCCTCCTCTGTGGAATGTATGGTGCCAACCGATTTACTAAGGGAGCTATTTCCACTATCTCCTCTTCATACTCTCTGGACACGTCCTCCAATAGTTTTTGGTAGTATTCTACGTCTAACTCTTGTGGTTTTCCCCTTCTTTTCTCCTTAATTCTTTTTATTGATTCCACAATCTGTTGTTCGGGATAATCATATTTGAATGCTGACTGGAGAGTGAAGGTTTGCACGCTGGGATACTCTTCCAAAACTTGACTCTCCGATAGGGGAGTCATTCCCCCTCTGAATGGTGGTGAGCCCACACCCAATATGGGGTAGATGTCCACTGAGAGTTCTTCTTCCAACAAACTCAATTTGTAGAGGGCTATTTTGTTCAATAACATTGCCGAAACCAAGCCATAGTTCAAGGCGGGGTCGCTTCTGGCCAGGAAAACCCTCTGATACTCAAACCATTTATCTTTAAGGTACCCTCTAACTATTTGGTCCGCCTCAAGCATACTGGCCATGTCTTCAACGAGGGGGATTACCTGGATTTCCTCGGGTTTAAACTCGCCTATCCACTCTTTGAGGGGAATGTCTCCTTTGAAGCAGGACTTGTGCTGTTTGCCCACCACGAACTCCTTATAGTAAAAATATACTCTGTTTAGCTGTTCGGGGGATTGGGTCATGGGGAGAATGACCTCAAATATGGGTGCCAAATCTTCACCGTAAAAAATTTTGGAAACGTCAAAGGAGCGCGGTATACTGTCCAGTGTTTCAATAAGCACCTTACCCTCCGCCCTTTCAACTGCGGGGTTGGGCACACGCAGAGTGAGAAAAACATCCTCCCCCAGCCTTTTCTCCCTGAAAAAGTAATCATAATTTGATAAAAGCTTCACCACCACAAAATCGTCCACCTCCTTCCCCTCCGCATCCCACATCTGCTCGTCACACCCCAAATGCGAGAAAACATAGTAAGCCTCCCTTATCTCATCCTCCCCACCAATAACACTGTGACCAGCAAAAAAGGGGGTCCTCACATTATCCGGATGCTGCGAACTCATACACCGAGGAATCCTAACCTTCACAAGAACCAACTCCACAAACACAATGCTAGAATAGATTTACCGAAAAAACTTTTTAAAAATACTCCGCAAAACTTGTTTAATTAAACAAGAATTGGCGTGAAGAGTCTTTTGTTGCATGCTGGGATTTTTGGGTTTACACTCTTTTTGGGAGTGACTTGGGTTTTTGGGTTATTAATAACGTCAGCCCTCTAGTTGGTCAAAAATTCAGAATCTTAAATGCAAAAGATTTTTTCTGTTATAACACACACTTGGAACACTTAGGGTTTAGATTTGTGATTGGGAATATTTTTTTGATAAAGTTACTTGTTAAGAGCTGTTTCTCTTAGTCTAGGGGGTTTCCGCATTTTGCGCAGTAAATGGCGTTAATGGGCATTTGGGCGCCGCATTTAGGGCATAGTTTTGCGGTTTCTTCTTTTTTTGAATCTGTTCTTTCAACTAGTTTTTCGCCGCAGTAGGGGCATATTTTCCAAGAGGATTCAATTTGTTTTCCGCAGTTGGGGCAGCTGAGTTTCTTGGTTTCTAGGGGTGTGCCGCAGTTTGGGCAGAGTTTCCAGTCTTCTTTTATGGGCTGTTTACATTTTGGGCAAAGTTTTGGGGGTGGTTGGGGCATTGTGTGGCCGGGTATGAGGCTTTCGGTGGGGACCTTTCCGGTTTGCAGTATTTTTCTAACGATTTTGTCGGTGTTGTTTACTATTTTGAGGGTTTCGATTTTTGTGTCTAGTATGTCTCCGGGATAGTCTAGTTTAACCATTATTTGCCCTGCTTTTCTCAACTCCAATGGAAACTGCTATTTGGACCGGTAAGTCGTAGTGGGGTCCGCTGGATAAGATGAATTCGTTTTCTCCTGCCCCTTCACTCACGGTTAAGCCAAGGTTTGTGAAGTAGGTTTCCAGGGCATTCTTTAGGAAGGGTATTTCAACGTTGGTGTTGAAAATGTAGGATTTCCTCATGGTTAACATCTCAATTTTTGTACGCTAAAATGTGTGTACCCACTGTTAAAAATATTTTTTGTAGGCAGGTATTGCTGGTTGCCGAGGTCTTGCTATAGGGTAGAAAATTTTTGGTTCCAGCTTTTGTGTGGTTTTAGATTCTGTCTCTTTGCACGCTGATGCGGTTGTTTTTTATGTCTATGGTTAGTATGTTTCCGCTGCCCAGTTTTCCCACGTTGCACACCACGGTTTCTCCGATGTTTGCTTCCCCGCGGGCTTCGTGTATGTGGCCGCAAACCATTAAGTCCGGTTGCACTTTTTCTATGAAGTTTTTAATCTGGGGATCTCCTGCATGGCTTCCGTTCCAGGTCAAGTCCAGGCAGCCTTCGGGGGGTTCGTGGGACACAATTATTAAGGGTTTATTTGACTTTTCTATGGTGCTGAGGAAATCGTAGCCCCAAGCGTTGCCGCTTAGTCCCAGGAGTTCGACCTCTCCAAACTCTGTCTTTTGCCCGTGGAGACAGGTGGCGTTGACTTCCTGGAGCTGGGTGTCGGGTTTTACGCGATCCATGTTTCCCCAAACGTAGAATACAGGTATTTTGCTTGAAGCTAGTTTTCCAATTATTTTTTTGGCCTCCTCCTCCCTTCCCGAGTGTGTTATGTCCCCGCAAATGAGCACCGCGTCGGGCTTCTTTTCCTCAATATACTTTTTGGCTTTTTCTGCGGCTTCCATATTGCTGTGGATGTCTGCTAAAACCACGAACCTCAATTTCTTCACCTCTCATCATAAAGAGTAAGAATAACTTAATATTTTGATTTCCATTCTTCTAAGGTTGACTTAATTTCCGCATTTGTGAGTCTTTTAGTTTCAGTTTCCCAAAATTGGGCTTATTAAATTTTCCAATTGGATGCCTCGTTGCGCAATTTTGTTTTTTTAACTTATTTATTTTGATGACCATTTTGCAATTTGGGAAAAAGGTTGTGTGGCAGAACCCACTTGCATTCTATGGGGATTGGAAGCCGCTGAATTTGTCAACTGCTACCTTACTTATTTCCAGTGACACGTTTTGGCTGCAGTGAGGACAGTTAAAATCCGTGTTTTCCGCCGCTTTGCCCTTTTTTAAGCCCATTACATAGTAGATGCCTATGCTGTTCTGGCAATGGGGACATTTCATAACTGCGAATCCTTCAGCCACCATCAAAAATACATCCTAAAAACTTTTAATCCGCCTAAGTTAATATCCTCCCAACAACTATTTAAGAAATACCTCAAAAAAGAACACAAAAAACGGGCGCAAAACTGCTGTGTTGCATAATTTTATTTTGCTATGAAAAACATTTTTCATGCTTTGTCTAAGAAGCGAAGCTTATGTAGGTTTTTCAATAAGTTTATTAGATTGTTGAAAATTTTTCAAATTAACATTGTAAACTTAAAATTCATTAGAATATATAAAGAAATTGAAAAAATAAAAATTGTGCAACACAGCGGCGCAAAAAAGCTGAAAAGAGTCTCTTCCAAAAATAGGTGTTAATAATTTTTGGAGGCTTAAAAAGAGTGGAGATACTCACCAAACAAGTTGAGCTTAAAACAGGCGAGCGAATCGAGCTAACTGACATAACCAGCCAGGTTCAATCATTCGTAGAGGAGTCAAAAATAACTGAGGGAATAGTCTTCATCCACACACTCCACACAACCGTTACCCTAATAATAAATGAAAATGAAAGCGGACTCCTAAAAGACATAAAAAGATGGATACAGGAAACCTTCACCAGAAAGGATTATAATCACGACAAAATCGACACCAACGCCGCAGCCCACATAGCAGCAAGCTTCGCCAAAAACTCACTCACCATACCAGTAGAGAACGGAAAACTGGCACTAGGCACATGGCAGAGAATCCTACACCTAGAACTAGACGGCCCCAGAACCCGCAGAATAATTATGCAAGTAATAGGGAAACCATAGACAAGCAGTAAAAACCTTTGAAGTGGGTGTGATTACTTGAAAAAGCCGCTTATAATTGCCCATAGGGGTGCGAGTTTTTATGAGCCAGAAAACACTCTGAGGGCTGTGAAGCGAGCCTTGGAGTTTGGGGTGGACGGCGTGGAGATTGACGTAAGGTCAACCATAGAGGGAAACATTGTAGTGATACATGATGAAACCGTGGAGAGAACAACGAATGGAGGTGGAAGAGTCAGGGACATGTCGCTGGTGGAACTTCGGAGTCTGGATGCAGGCAAGGGTGAAAAAATCCCTCTCCTTGAAGAAGTTCTTGAACTGGTGGGAAATAAAGCAATGTTGATAATTGAGTTAAAAACTGGAGGGATAGAGGAGCGTGTATTAAGTATAGTGGAAAAGTATAACGCCTTGGATAGGGTTATGTTTAGTTCATTTATACATGGCAGTGTGAAGAGGGTAAAGGAGTTGAACTCCAGAGTCAAGACGGGAGTGATAATTCGCTCCTCCCCCATCAACCCCAGTGTCTTGGCACTGGACGCCAGGGCGGAAAACATCTGTGCGTTCTATAAGTATGTGTCTTGGGAAATGGTGCAAAACGTACATGGTCATGGATTAAATATTTTTGCCTGGACTGTGGACGATGCGAATACCGCTGAGAACCTTATCATGTTGGGAGTGGATGGAATAGTCACAAACAAGCCAGACATAATAACCAGAAACAACCCATAATTCTAAACCTTCTCTTATCTAAAATCCTTAAACATTTGAAATGTATTTTGTGGGGCTTGTTTTAATTACTTTTCTCTAGGAGGATTGCTTGGCCCTGTCCGCCTCCGGCTGCGGTTGAGGCTATTCCGTATCTGCCGTTTTCCTTGTTTAGTATTCTTGCCAGTGTGCCCACGATTCTCACCCCACTCATTCCGGTGGGATGCCCTAGGGCTATGGCTCCTCCCTTAACATTGACTCTCTGAGGATTTATGTTTAGTTCCCGAATGGCGACCAGCACTATGACTGCGAATAGCTCGTTTATTTCCCAGAAATCAATGTCCTCTACTTTTAGTTTTGCTCTCTCCAAGGTTTTTCTAATTGCAGGTATGTTTCCGTAACCCATTAGGGTGGGGTCAACTCCCGCCCAGCCCATGGATCTTATTGTTGCCAGTGGTTTGAGTCCGTATTCTTGGGCTTTCTGCTTTGACATGAGGATGCATGCTGCTGCGCCATCGTTTAGGGAGGTGGAGTTTCCCGCAGTTATTAGTCCATTCTCCTTGAATGCGGGGGGCAGAGCTGACAATTTTTCCAGGCTGGTGTCTGGTCTAACGTTTTGGTCGTAGTCAACAATTTTTCTGCTTCCATCGTCCAATATGACTTCTATGGGGAGTATTTCTTCTTTGAAGAATCCTTCTCTCTGAGCCTTAACGGCTTTCATGTGGCTTTGGAGAGAAAACCGGTCCATATCTTCTCTTGAAACAGAAAACTTCTGAGCAAGTTTTTCCGCCGATAATCCCATACTTAGGGCGGTTAAAACATCAAAAGAGCCGATGTTTAAGAATTGGAGGCTGGGAGTTACACCCGACCCTATGGGCATATGCAACATGTGTTCCATGCCCGCTGCAATCACCATGTCTGCGTATCCCTGGGCTATCTCCATGGCAGCTATGGAAACAGACTCCAGAGAGGAGGCACCCTGCCTATCCACACCCAAAGCCGCTACAGAGAAGGGGAGACCCGCCATAAGGCTAATAATTCTGCCACCATAGGTCCACTGCTCCCCACCCTGGTTTGAGCACCCCACTATGCACTCCTCTATTTCCTCCGCCCTCACACCCGTTCTCTCAACCAATTTTCTTATAACCAGAGCGCAGAGGTCATCCATACGCATATTCTTGTAGAAATCCTGCTGAGGGTCAGCCTTGGAAATGGGCGTCCTCAAATAGTCCACAATAACCACTTCTCTCAAAAAAACTTCCTCCTATTACCCATATCCAAAAGAAACCGAAAATTCCGAGACCGCTGTAGAATTCTGGAGCCACTCTTCTTATATTTGTTTTCAACAATAAAGAAAAACTGGGTTTTTTGTGTCTGAGGTCCAGTAGGCTGCAAGACTTATATTTGTTTTCAACAATAAAGAAACCCCTAAAAAATCGCAAGAAATACCAGAAACTCTACTCGAGTTTTTTTGAGAAAAAAATAACACTAAAAAAATAAAAAGGTTAAAGCGTTTTTTCCGTAGGGGGTGCTTGATTACTCTCTTTTAATTATGGTGGCTGCGCCCTGTCCTCCGCCCACACATAGTGTTGCCAGGCCGTAGGTGCCTCCTTCTTTTTCCAAGATGCGGGCTAGGGTTCCTGTTATTCTGGTTCCAGACATTCCCAGTGGGTGTCCGATGGCTATGGCTCCGCCTTTAACATTCACTTTCTCGGGGTCTATTCCTAACTGTTTTATGGCGTATAGGGTTACTATTGCAAAGGCTTCATTTATTTCCCAGAAGTCTATGTCCTTAACTTGGAGGCCTGCAGCTTTTAACGCCTTTTGGCTTGCGGGTACTGGGCCCTTGCCCATCACGCTGGGGTCAACGCCCGCCCAGGCCATAGATTTAATGGTTGCCATAGGTTCTAATCCGTATTTTTTGGCAGCCTCTTTGCTCATCAACATTACAGCGGCGGCACCAGCATTTAGAGGCGAGGAGTTACCAGCAGTTATTATTCCATCCTTCTTGAATGCGGGAGGCAGAGAAGCAACCTTTTCCAGTGTGGTGTCTGGTCTAACGCTTTGATCTGTTTCAATCACTGTTTTCTTTCCGTCAGGCAGCGTCACCTCAACGGGCACTATTTCGCCTTTGAAGAAACCTTCAGCTTGAGCTTTTGCGGCGAGCTGGTGGCTTCGTACAGACCATTCATCTTGCTCCTTTTTCGGTATTCCTGACTCTGCTGCCAGTTTTTCGGCTGTTAGTCCCATGTTCATAGCTACTAGCCAGTCGAACCTCTTCTCCATCTTTAGAGCGTTCGGGTTGGGATTTACTCCATGTCCCATGGGTACGTGGGTCATGTGTTCAACCCCACCAGCAACCACCACATCCGAAAAGCCGGTCATTATTTCCATGGCACCGATGTGGATTGAGGACATAGCTGAGGCGCACTGTCTGTCACAAGCTAATGCGGCGACTTCAAGTGGGAGCCCCGCCATGAGGCTAAACATACGTCCTCCGTAGGCAAATTGTTCGGCGGTCTGATTGGCGCATCCAAAAATGCATTCATCGATATTTTGGGGGTCTATTCCAGACCTCTTTACCACTTCTCTTATTACCATGGCGGCCATGTCGTCTGCTCGAATGCTGTTGAAAACATCTTTTTCTGGCTCTCTTGGACGTGACCTTGAAATGGGTGTTCGCACGTAACCCACAATTACTGGTTCCTTCATTTTCAGGTTTCCTCCAACATCTCAACCAGATTCTAGAGTAAATTTTTGATTTTTGGTACGGAAATCCGTTGATGTAGATATCCTTATAACTTTTTGCCCATCTTTAGGGAAAATTCTAGATACAAAAAGTACTATTTCAAAAATTTTCTTGTGTTAAGCTGCGGTAATGTTTTTGGATTCTATAACTTTCTTTTAACTTGTTCTTGCTAGGGGTTGCAGAAGGTGAAGGGTTGTATTCCTGCTTCTTGGAGTCTTTTTTGGACTCTGGGATAGAGGATGACGATTTCGTCTTCTAGTTCTGAGGATAGTTTGTCGCTTATTTGGTGGAGCCGGACGATTAGTTGTGTTATGTTTTCTTTGGTGCTGAATGAGGACATTAAGGCAGCGTTGCAGGAAACTCCGTGTTCCACAAGGTTCTCAAGGGCCTTCAGCTGGAGTTGGAATCCCTCGGGTTTTGCGCCTGTGAGTCTTGAGAATTCTTCCTCGCAGGCCCCCTTCAGGGACACTCTTACGTGCAGATTTTTGAACTGGGAGAGCTGGCTTACGTAATCCCGGTCCAACAATATTCCAGAGGTTTCCAAAATGAAGGTGTAACGTGTTTTTTCAACCATCTCCAAGATTTTGGTGAGGTGCTCCCTTCCCAGGGTGGGCTCGTTGCCGCTAATTCTAATTAGGGAGTATCCTCTCTTTCTTGCTATGTGGGTTAAATTTTGGAAGACTTGCTCTGGGGAGTAGAAACGCCCGTAGCCCTTGGGATTATCTCGGGGCTCCGCTCCCCAGCAAAAAATGCATCTTAGGGGGCATCCGCAACAGTCTGCGGTGGCAATTCCCCCATACCATTGTCCTCCTCTGAAACGGTAGTATAGTTTGTCCTCTCCCCGCAACACGATTTGCTCAGTTCTTCTAGCCAACTCTAATGGATCGTAGGGCATAAAAGCTACTCCGAAATTTTATTTAAACAGTAAGAGTGGGCTCTTGAGGTAACATTGTCCTTTTTCCATTATTTTTATTTTCGGAGTTTTTATTTGCACCCTAAAAACTCTTTGTCTACTAATTTTGAGAATTTGAAAGTTTAATCCTGCATCTCCCTTCTTTGGTAAAGAAGAATTAGGCTATGCTAGAAGAATGTTACTGGTTAAATTACTTGCCCGGAAAAATAACATAAATAATTTAAAAAAAGGGAGGGGAAGGTTAATTTTTCTAGTGGAAGAGCGTTTACTCGGGAGGAATGCTTTTGAAGATGGCTTCCAAGTCCACTCCGGCCTTTCTGTTCTTTCTTCTCATAGCCAAGTATATTAGTGCTCCAATGGAATAAACGACAATTATGAGAAGCAGGGAACCTAGGTTGAAGGTGGCTATTCCAGCGATTATCAAGGGTATTATGGTGAAAATTGCTATTACTCCGCATATGCTCAGCACTGGAATTTTACCAATTTTGGGACTGTAGGTCTGTTCAGCCAGATCCGGTCTCCTAGCTTTGAATCTAGTGGCTGCGAATATAGTCAGTATGAATGCAGGAACACTTAAGAAAACTGTATTCATGATAGCTTGGAAGGCACTCCAGTAGCTTAGAATGACTCCAATACAGGCAAGTACTATGGATATGCCAATGGCGTACATGGGGGTGGTTGTTCTCTCGTTAATGGCGCTAATCTTTGTAGGAATAATCCTATCGAAGCTCCAGGCAAACATGTACCTTGAGGTTGACAGCAACATGGGCATAACCGAGTTGACAAGCCACAGTGCACCGGAACCGATTATGAACAGCCCCAGCCAGCTCAAACCAGCGAGAGGAGCGGCGAATAGGGGTATACTGGCGGGAATAGGAAAGGGCACTTTGCCGGCGTAGAGCCAGGCACCATATTGAATCCAGTACTGCAAGGTGTCTTGGGGCAGAAGGCTGCCCAACCCTGCTGGTACCCAGGACCATTCAGCGTTTAGGTGGGGCAGAGACCACATCAGAAGTCCAAGTGGGTCTTTGGAATAGGTGAGGAAATCGTACAGGTGGATGAATGTTCCATAATTTGCCTGAATAGGATAAAGCAATCCAATGTAGAAGGCAGCTATGAAGAATAGGCCTAAAACCATGGATATGTAGAATGTTCGCTTTGTGTCTCGAACCTCACCGCCCACGATGGTTATGCTGTAAACACCCCCAAAGGCAAACATTGCAATCAACATTATGCCAATAGTGTTTGTGAATCCAGTTGTGGAATCTCTGAACGCGTGGAGCCACCAGTAATTCTGAATGGCCAGTCTGAACAGGTCTCCGTAGGCTCCGAATGGATTTTGTCCCCAGCCGAAAATGTTGTTCCAAGCCCAAATCATGTCCAGTGGGGAGTGAGTGAACAGTATCCAGATTGTCGCTATTCCACCCAAGAGGGGGATAACGAACAGAAACCGCATAATCCATAGGGAACCCTTAGTGCTAGCCATTAGAATGCCTCCTAAGAAGAGAACTACCACGATGCCGAAGATAACGCCCCAAAGTGGGTCAGTTAACTGAATGGACCAGCCCAGAAGACCCAGGTTATAGGTGAGTAGGCCATAGTACATTACAAAGAGGCTTCCGAAGGAAACCGCTTGGAAGGTTAGAGCCCCAATGGTGAACATAAGCATAGTCCAAACTCCCCAGGAGGCAAGGAAACCGTATCCGGGACCCAGAATCCTGCTCACGTAAACGTAGTCGCCCCCGTTCCGCGGCATAGCTCTAGCCAGAATGGAGTAAATGAGAGCGATGGGAAGCCACAAGAATAAAGCCAAAAGGTAACCCAAAGGTAAATTGGCACCCGGAAAATAGGTGGGAGCCAGACTCTGCACTGATAGGAACATGATGCCCCCGCCCACGATGAAGGAGAAAACAATCACCACAGCATCACTGATGCTTATTTCTCTGACCAGACCTGTAGCGTCCCGAGTAAAAACGATTCTACGACCACCCGTAGATGGAGATTTCTTACTAGACATTTTCCTTAACCACTCTCTTTGGATTAAAACGGAGTAATATACTATTTTTCTTGTATATAAATTTTTTAGCGTAATTGTGAAAATCGCAAAAAGGGAAATGAAGCTTTGGATACAAGATTCATCATGCAACTGGTGGAGAAACATTTTTGGGCTTGCTTCCTCTGCTTTTTATCCTATTTTCTAAGACGCAAAAGGGTTCTGCAAGGATAAAGCCCCTTATTCTGGAAAATGCCGGAGACCTAAAAAAAGCCCCACCCATTTGAACCGTCATTAGAAAAAGGGTATGACAGACTTTTTATGTAAGCCGATCATTTTTTCAGGTCTTGCATTTCGTTTGTTTTTATTTTTATTTGCATTTTTTCAAAATTTTTTCCTTCCCCGCAGAGTTCACATAAGGCTGGCTTTTCTTGGGTCTTGTGGAGCCCTCCACACGTTGTGCATCTCCAATAAGTAATATCACTAATTTTTGTTGTTAGGCGGAATTCAAATTTAGCCGGTTTTTCCTTATTTTTCATCATGCAATGCCTCGTTTAACAATTCAACAAAAAAAAAACAGGGTATAAGTAGAATAAAAGATTTATTATTAAGCTACCATTTTACCCCGCCATGAAATCCCCTTTTTTAATCGTCAGTTTTATTTACCTCATCACATACATGAGCTGGATTATTAATGAGAAGCAAAGCTGCAAGACACATTTTGTGGATGGGTAGTGGTTTTCAACCAATTTTCCTTGTCTTTAAATTAAAAAAGGGGGACCCCCCCAGGTTCTTGATGGTTTTCTGAACTTTTTGGTTAGCAGATGTAGCTTTTGAGTTCTTCCTCTTGGTATTCTCTTTTAGGGGGCTTCTCATCAGCTTGGTTTTTTGAGGGTTTTTGGTTGTCCCCATTGGAACCGTCGAGGGGGAGATTCAAATATTTTGTGAGTGTTTCTACCAGTGTTTTTACAGCTTGGGGGTCGCTGTTTCCCATGGAGGCCAGTTGAGCGCTGGTTTCTGATAGTATTATTGCGCCTTCAATGCCGAATTCCTGTTTGGCTAGTGTTGGCACTATGCCGTTGGCTCCCAGTATTTCTCCCTCGGTCATGGGTTTAGCGTTTGGAAGGTTTAACAATTTTTTCAAGTGTTCATTTTCTTTATGGGTGGTGGCGATATACACTTTGTTTGAACTGTTTTTGGTAGCTGAGGACTCTACTATGTATGCTCCGAGGGTTACTATGAGTTTCACTCCATTTTTGGACATGAATTGGGCTATGTGGTGGGATATGGTGTATATTCCCCGTGAAGTCATGGGCTGGTCGTCGCC
>JAHAWU010000111.1 GCA_018383815.1 Candidatus Jordarchaeia archaeon
GGGTTTCTGCCTTCTGTTTCCTCAAGGGGAAGACGTTAACTTTCCTCAAGTCGAGGATGGAAATCCTCCACGCACAAGACATACCATTCCCATAAACAAAAAACACATACATATTACATTGCGCCTCGAGTTACCTAGGTAAAATTTAATAGCACTTTAATTCCAATGAACAAAGAAAATCACGCTTCTATTCAGTCATTAAATTTCTGGATGGTTGACGATGAGTACTGAAATGGAAAGAACTGCTTCGCTTTATAGGTGGCTATTTCAACTACCTACTATGAAAAAATTATTGATATTTTCTATCGCAGCATCTTTATGCATTGGTGTTACCGTTAGGATTATTATTTACTTCTCTATGCCTTTAATATCTAATATGATAATAGGATTCATTCAGGGAGTATCTGCACTATTTATTCCAATTGTTTTGTCGACCTTAATAGTGAGTCCAATTATGAAGGGTGAGGAAAGTGTTTGGGACAGAAGAAGATTATATGCCTTATCCACCATTTGTATGCTTTTTTTAGGTACCGCCTGCATCGTAGGGGCTATAGCCTCTATTTTGGCAAATAGAACCGCCATTGTTTCTGTTGCTTTTGTATTTGGGGCATCTTTTATATTTATGTTAAGACTTTTGGTAATCCGCGCGATGAGCAAGTTTAGCACCTTTAGGTCTTCGATTGTGGCTCTAACCCAACCACTCTTTTGTATAATTGCCATTTTGCCTTTTCAGGAATTAACTTTTTCACTGGGAGTTGTAGAACTTTTAATAATGTTCACAATCACCGTGATTATATTCGGTTTCGCAGCATTAGTGTACCTCTGGTTAGTGGATAGGCCTATACTTAAAATGTTGAAGGTAAGTGGAATAGACTTTTTATACGGTTTTCTCTTGGATTGGATAGAGAATAAATCTTATGTGCTGGAAGAAAAATTTGAAAAAATTGGGGAAGAAACCTCCCTTCCTGTGCTTACACTATTATTCAAAGACTCGAATGCTCTAAACAGTGTACTGGTGGTTCCTAACATTCATCCAGGACCATTCAAAACGGTGGGCAGTAGTCAAATGCCTTACATAATCGCGAAGGAGATAAAAGAAAAAACTGGCGCCATAGTTTCAGTGGCTCATGGTCCTTCAACACATGGTCAAAATTTAGTCGCAGCGAAAGAAATTAAAAAAGTTTTAAAAATCATCGAGAATTCCTTAAACCAACCTAACTTCGTATCAAAAGCAAGCCAATTCGTTACTTATGAAAAAGACGAAGTAAAAATGAGTTGCCAAATTTTCGGAGACCTAGCACTGCTAATAGTCACACTATCCCCCATAAGTTTTGACGATATAAGTCCCGAGCTAGGGGAACAAGTAAGAAAAGCGGCCATAAGCGAAGGAATGAAGGATTCTTTTCTAATAGATGCTCACAACTGTGGCGGTGAAGTCATAACACCGATTTTACCAAATAGCGAAACCGCTAAAAAAATGATTTATGCCGCCAAAATGGCAGTTAAAAAAGCGAAGTCAAAAATGAGCACAGAAATCAAAGCCTACGCAGTTCAGTCAAAGCCGGATGAATTCCACAAGTGGGAGGGTATAGGCCCCGCTGGTATTACAGTTCATGTTGTAGAAGTTCAAGGACAGAGAGCTGCATACATTATAATTGATGGAAACAATATGATTCCAGGACTAAGAGAAAAAATAATCGGCGACGTCAAAAAAATAGGCATTGACGAAGCAGAAGTACTAACAAGCGACACCCATATTGTAAACGCGGTATCACTAGACCCTAAAGGCTACCACGCTGTAGGCCAAATTGGAGACCACAAAAAACTGATAACAACAATAGTCAACATGACAAAAGAAGCAATTACAAGCCTCAAACCAGTAAAAATCTCTTACGCTATAAAAGAGGTGGAGAAAATAAAAATCGTTGGAGAAAAACAAATGAAACTCTTAACCACCCAAATAGTAAAATCAGTCTCAAACGCAAAAAAATCACTCGCAATACTTGTTTCAGCTGCCTTACTTAATATAGTACTCCAAGTTTCACTATTCCTTTTATAAAATGATAAACAAAACAGCAACTCAAACCCTTAAAACTCTATTTGACGACAAAAATATTCGGTTAACTATAGTTTACCCTCCTTCCTCGAAATGTTTTGTAAAGAATCGCCGATAGAAGCAGCTCGTTTGCCTCCTGGGTTTTCACGTCCATTCTTCTGCTATTGCTACCGGGAAGCATTTACCGAAGGAGACATATAACTCCTCCTTAAACGTTTATAAATTATGGTTGTGCCCTCATATAAAAATGGTAATTAAACTTACTAGTTTAAAAATAACTCGCACTGTTAACTTTGTTACCTGAGTATGTTGTGCGTTTTTCAACTTATTCGGCCACTCTTTGTACCTAAACTGGGCGTATTCCCCCCTAAAAAACACGTTTTTAGTCCCCACCGAAATTTTATTCAATATATTTTAAACATGCACACAACAGGTAAAGCTAGGTTAACTATGTCACAACATAGGTACAGTCAGCAAGTATCCGCTTTAGGGTGTGTGTTTAGGTCGCGTCCTGCGCCCCAGATTGAAGCCCAATTTGATATTCTGCAGGGTAAAAACGCCGAAAAGAACACCTCAGGGATGTGACAAAAGCCGAGAAAATAACACGCAGCAGGTGACACCAAATTAATTGTGCCACAACATAAAGCAAAACACTTTAAAGCATGGATGGAAAACGTCTTGTAAGCGTAACAAAATTTTCAGCATAACAAATTATAGTCACAAATTTTTAACCCCCCAGAGAAGAGTAGCAATCTCGGGGGAGCACTAAGCAAACAATATCAAAGGCGAGCACACCAAAATTCTGGAGGATTCTCCTTGAAAGATATTATAGAAATTAGATTCCATGGAAGAGGAGGACAAGGTGTTGTGACGGCTAGTAGACTCATTGCAGAGGCTGCTTTGAAGGAAGGTAAAAACGTTCAGTCATTCCCAGCATTCGGAGCAGAGAGAAAAGGGGCGCCAATAAAGGCGTTCGCCAAGATAAGTAACAAACCAATACTCAGCAGATCTCAGATTTACGAACCAGATATTGTCGTTGTACTAGATCCAACATTAATAAAGGTTGAGAATGTTACAGAAGGGCTAAAGAAGGATGGAGTCATAATTGTGAACATCGATAGAAGCCCAGACGAACTGAAATCTGAGTTAAAGGTTAACAACAAAGTGGCAACAGTTAATGCGACCAAAATTGCTTTAGAAACTCTGGGTGTAGCTATAACCAATACGCCAATTCTGGGAGCCTTAGCAAAAGCAACCAAAGTCATAAGTTTAGATACTATTACCAAGATAACTAGAGAAATGTTCGAACAAGATTTAGCAGAAAAAAACATAGATGCGATAATGAGAGCATACAAGGAGGTTAAAATAAGTTGAGTAAATCTAAAAATAAACTCTTAGCTTGGAATGAACTTCCCATAGGCGGATACATTACAGAACCGGGCAACGCTAAAGAGTACAGAACTGGCGACTGGAGAGAAGGAAAAAAACCAGTAATAAAAGAAGACAAATGCAACAACTGTCTCCTATGCTGGATTTACTGCCCTGAAGGAGCGATAGAAAGAGAAGAAAAAGGAGTTAAAATTAATTACTTCTACTGTAAAGGGTGCGGAATATGCTCGAAAGAGTGCCCCGCAAAAGCAATAGAAATGGAGGAAGAATAGAATGCGAAAACTTGTCGCATTAACTGGCAATGAAGCCGTGGCGCACGCGGTAAAACAGTGCAACCCCGATGTAATAGCTATGTATCCTATAACTCCCCAAACACAAATTGTCGAAGAACTAGCACAGTTTTACGCCGATGGCGAAATCGACGCCGAACTCATAGCTGCAGAGTCCGAACATTCCGCGATGGCTGCATGTATCGGAGCTTCTCTCTCTGGTGCTAGGGTATTCACCGCCTCAGCCTCCCAAGGTATTGCTCTCATGTTCGAAATGTTATTTGTTGCTTCTTCCTTTAGACTACCAATAGTCATGGCAGTATCTAATAGGGCACTTAATAGCCCCCTAAACATCTGGAATGATATGAGTGACACTATGGGTGTCAGAGACTCGGGATGGATACAAATCTACAACCAAAACGCCCAAGAATCATATCACACTATTATGCAAGCATTCAAAATAGCAGAGGATAAAGATGTTCAGTTGCCTGTAATGTCCTGTCACGATGGATTTGTCGTGAGTCATGCAACCGAGGGAGTAGAAATCCTAGAACAAAAAGACATAGACGATTTTCTACCTCCCCGAAAAATGCAGTTTCCAATAAGTGTGGAAAAACCAGTTACGGTTGGTTGTGTTGGAGTACCTGAATACTATCCTGAAATCAAAGTGCAGCAAGAAGTAGCCACACAAAATTCCCTAAAAGTTATCAAAGAGGTCTTTGATGATTTTAATAGCAGATTCAACACAAATTATGAAATTGTTTCATCATATCAAATGGAAGACGCAGAAGTCGCATTACTAGCTATAGGTTCGCTGGCAGGAACCGCTCAAGAGACAGTGGACAAACTACGAAAAAGTGGAAAAAAGGTGGGTTTAGTAAAACTCCGTGTGTTCCGTCCCTTCCCGAAAGATGATCTGCAAGAGGCCTTAAAAGATATAAAAGTCGTGGGAGTTATAGACCGAAACATTAGTTTTGGGGCAATGGGTGGGGCCCTAAGTATGGAAGTAAGATCTGCGTTATATGAACTTGGAAACCGGCCACACGTTATGGGATTTCCTACGGGTCTTGGAGGAAGAGACACCAGAATTGAACATTTAGAAAAAGTCGTCGAAATACTCCTCAAAGCTGCGCGAGAAGACAAAATCGAAGCAGTTTACAGAGTTGTAGGTTGCAGAGGGCCTGGATGTATAAATGTAACATATGATGGAGGATAAAAGATGTCTCTGAAAAGTTTACCCACACGAGAATACCTGACCCCTGGTCACAGGATGTGCTCAGGCTGTGGAGCTGCAATAGCCTTAAGACAAGTATTTATCGCCCTTGATAAACCCCCCATAATCGTTAATGCCACCAACTGTGTTGAAGTAGCGACCACTCCCTACCCCTACACTGCTTGGAGTGTGCCTTGGATACACACTGCATTTGAGTGCACTGCTGCTACTGCTGCAGGTGTAGAAGCAGGACTCAAAGTATTACAAAGGAAAGGCAAAATCCCAAAAACAGATAACCCCATAATAGCCATCGCAGGCGATGGAGGTACTTATGATATTGGGTTGCAGGCGTTGTCCGGAGCTTTGGAGAGGGGCCACAAGTTTACATATATCTGCTACTCTAACGAAGCTTACATGAATACAGGTATTCAGCAGAGTGGGGCCACTCCCAAGTTTGGATGGACAACGACTAGTCCCGCTGGTAAGGTGGTTCCAGGTAAGGTTCGTTTTCAGAAGGACCTCATGAAAATTGTTGTGGCGCATGAAATTCCTTATGCAGCTACTGCGAGCCCCGCGTATCCAATGGATCTGATAAGAAAGGTTCGTAAGGCGGTTTCGGTTGGGGGGCCTTCCTTTCTTTTGATTTTGGCCACATGTCCTAGGGGTTGGAGAACTGAGTCCGACTTAACGATAGAGATTGCTAGAGAGGCTGTGCTCACCCGCTACTGGCCGCTGTACGAAGTGGAAAATGGAAAGTATAAAATAACGAAAAATATTGTTAAGAAGAGACCCGTAGAAGAATACCTAAAATATCAGGGTAAATTCAGACATCTCTTCAAACCAAAACGCCAAGACAAAATGATACAGGAAATACAAGACTACGTGGATAAAAAATGGCAGGAGCTAATTGCCCTAGAAAAATTGACCCAAAAGCATTGAAGTATAAAAAATCTTTCCAGAACTAAAATTAACACTTTCCAACAAGAACATCAAAACACGTATCTTCACAAAGGTTCTTAATTTTTCTTTTACCTCAACCAATATGGATTGTATAGCTTCTTCTTCCAAAAATTTTATTTTACCCGTTTTTCTTTCATATAGATCTGTTTTCTCTCGGAAAACAAAAGTGGCTTTTTCTGCTTTTCTGGTAATGTTGGAAACGGAATCCCATCTAATTTGATATTTTCGAGTATAGCGATTATAGAAAATAAAAGATATTCGAAAACTCAGATTATACGCTTTTCACTTGCTAAGTGTGATTTCTATAGCTGAAACGTTAGCAGTTCCACCTTCGGCAGCTGTGATTTGTTCTGTACCTATTTTGATGTCCTTAATTTTAAGACCGGTTATGAATTTGGTTCGTAAAATCTCTGCAACGTCAACAGCTCGACTAATAGATCTTCCTCTAGCTTTCAAAACAATTTCATTATTACCCCTATTAAACTGTGTAACACAGGCCAAAACATAGCTCATAACACTTTTTTTCCCAATAAAGATTGTATTTTCATCTGACAAAATATTTCACCTCTGACGATACTATACCCTTCTTTACCTTCACTTTTAGATATGGGACGCTGATTGATTTGAGGATTAAATACCTCACAAGTGTTGGCGTAACTCTACATCATAACTGAAGAGATAGACTTGTTCGATTTGTAAATTTTGTTACAAGACTCCGATACATAATTGTTATTAATAAATATACCTCAAAAAATGTGCCCAATTTAGGTTAACTAAAAATAATGATGTACTAAAATACGGGGCAGCCTTCCTCCATTTTGCCGTACCTTTCCCACTGTCTATCGACATATTTCTTAAGTTCTCGGATTTGCTCATCTGTAATTCCCTTGAATCTACCCTGAAGCTTAATGTATTCTTGTATTGGCTTCCTCTTCGATGGATCCATAACTCGCTTGCTGGGACTGCTTAACCTGAATACACCGTTCTCAATCTCGTAAAGAGCCCACATGCCAGTTTCCACCGCTAGCCTGCCGATCTCCACCGTTAACTCTGTATCAAAACGCCAGCCAGGGGGGCAAGGAGCCAAAATGTGAATATACTTAGTGCCCTCTATGTCCTTAGCCTTCTTTATCTTCTCATATAGATCTTTTAGATAACTGGAACACGCAGTTGCAACATAAGGAATATTATGCGCCGCCATAATCATAGGAACATTCTTTTTCTGCTGCCCCTTACCAAAAGGCGTTGTAGTAGTCCAAGCACCCAAGGGAGTACTACTACTTCTCTGAGTACCAGTATTCATATACGCCTCATTATCATAGCAAATATAAATGAAATTAGTACCCCTCTCAGCGGCGCCACTTAATGCTTGGATTCCAATATCTGTTGTTCCTCCATCACCCACCCATGCGACTACGTTTATATCCTTTTTGTTTAGGTAATCCAGTGCAGCTACTATTCCAGACGCAACGGATCCACCGGCGGCGAATGCCATGTCAAAATAGTTTACACTCGCAGATGAGCGAGGCCACCACCCCACATAAACATTTGCGCATGATGCGGGTACAACCATAACAGTTTTTTTGCCTAACGCCTTCAAGACCCATCTTAAGGCAAGTGTTGAGCCGCAGCCTTGGCACGAAGAATTTCCTGGTAACCAATATTCTTCAGGTGCTTCGGAGCGTAATGCTTTTATTGACATATTTTTGTTCCCTCTTATTTTGCCATGAAAAACTTTTTCCCACTTTCTAAAACACGGGAGCGTATGAAAATTTTTGAAAGTTGTAAAAAACAGAGGAGGTTTTGCTTAAAAAGTTAGTGCGTAACGATAATTACATATTCTGTTTCGCAGTTTATATGCGTAACTTTTAAGTTGGAATACTGTTTTGTATTTTTTTACACTAGTTAAATTTTATTACCCAAAACTGTTTTAAGGACTGGTTTGTGTAAAGCTAGTAAATCAAACAATCTGATAAGGAGACTTCATTTTGGAGGTGCGCAAATGCCGGCTAAAGTATACGAGATCCGATGGCATGGAAGAGGCGGCGCTGGAACAGTTACAGCCGCTAGAATATTAGCTGAGGCAGCATTCCACGAAGGCTTTAAGGGCGTCCAGTCCCTCCCATTTTTCGGTGCGGAACGGCGCGGAGCTCCCGTGGTGGCATTCACAAGATTTTCAAAGGAGCCAGTTCGGATTCATTCCAATGTGTACACTCCCGATATTGTTGTTGTAGTTGATTTTAGTCTTTTTGAGTCCGGTCTGGTCAACATTACAGACGGTTTGAAGGCTGGTGGCACTCTAGTAATTAACACTCCAGGAAACTCAGATATTTTCAGTAAGATCGGTAAACTTCCTAAGGATGCTAAAGTTTTTACTGTAGACGCTACCAGTATTTCTATCGAGTTCGGTTTAGAAGTAGCGGGGTTAGCACTTTCTGCCACTCCCATGCTGGGTGCTTTTGCTAAAGCCACAGGTTTAATCAGTTTAGATTCTGTCCTAGAGGCTTTAAGTGATACATTTAGTGGCAAGCAAGACGAGAAAAATCTTAGAGCTGTCGAGGTGGCTTTTGAAAAAACTGTAGAACGGATAGTGCCTAAAGAACTGTATCTTGATGGCAACATGCCTGTCTCCAGGCGCGAAAGGGTTTCCCAGTTTCGAACCTGGAAGGATTTGACGCCGATACCTATTTCTAAACCCGAGAAGGCAAGCATGGGGATCACTGGTGAGTGGAGAGTCTTCAAACCAGTTTACGACCGGGAAACCTGTTCAAAATGTCTTTCGTGTTGGATGTTCTGCCCTGAGAACGTGGTGACGGTTGACGAGGAGGGTTATCCTGTGATTGATTATACCTATTGTAAAGGCTGTGGTATATGTGTATCTATTTGTCCTAAGAAAAGTATGCGTTTGGTTAGAGAAAAGGAGGAATCATAATGGCGAAGACTGTAATAACGACTGGAAATTACGCGGCTGCATATGCGGCTGCTTTGTGTAGACCTGCGGTTATTGCGGCTTATCCAATCTGAACAAGATCATCTCCTTGTTTGGGGATATTAACACCGCAAACCGGTGTTGTGGAAAAATTATCTGATTTGGTTGAGAGTGGGGAGTTAAATGCTAGATTTGTGCGGGTAGAGTCTGAGCATTCTGCTTTGGCTGCTTGTATTGGCGCATCTCTAACAGGGGTGAGAACGTTTACTGCGACCTCCGCTCATGGTTTGGCTTATATGCATGAGATGGTTCATTGGGCAGCGGCTTCACGTTTACCCATTGTTATGGCTATAGTTAACAGGGCTTTGGGACCGCCTTGGAATATTTGGGCTGACCATGGTGATTCAGTTTCTCAGAGAGATACTGGCTGGTTACAAATTTACTGTGCTAATCATCAAGATGCGTTTGATTCAATAATACAGGCCTATAAAATTGCGGAGGATGAGGAAGTTCTTTTGCCCGTTATGGTTTGTTATGAGGGGTTTACTATTAGCCATACTTCTCAGCCAGTAGAGATTCCAGAACAAGAAGAGGTTGATGTGTTCCTGCCGCCTTATACTCCCACACACATAAGAGTGGACATTGATAACCCGATAACGCACGGAAATTTACAAAATCCTGATGATTGGTTTTACGAGTTTAAGTATCTTATGCACTTGGCCCAAGAAAACGCCAAAAAGAAAATTGTACAGGTAGCCTCAGATTTCAAAAAGAGATTCGGCAGATATCACGGAGGCCTGGTTGAAGAATATAAGTGCAATGATGCAGACGCAGTTATTGTATGTATGGGCTCTCTGGCTGACCAAGCTATAGTAGCTGTTGATGAGTTAAGAGAAGAGGGCTATAGGGTCGGAGCAGTTAAATTGAGAGTTTTTAGGCCCTTTCCTGACGAGGAGATTCGCAGAATCGCTAAAAATGTTAAAGCTATTTCCGTAATAGATAGAAACCTTTCGCCAGGTAAAGGCGGGGCTTCAGCATCTGAACTTAAGGCAGCTCTATACACAGAGGATAAAAGGCCACACGTGTTAGAATTCATAGCTGGTCTTGGAGGCAGAGATGTTACAGTGCAGGAACAGAAGGATGCATTGAAAAAGGCTATTGAGGTTATTGAAACAGGCGAAACAATGAAGGAAATAGGATGGATTGGGAGAAAGTAGAAAGAAAAAATTTTCTTCCCATCATTTCATAAGCACTTTAAAAGCCGAGATTGGTTCAAAGTATTTTTGTGTATCCTAGCTCTTCCCCCTCTTTGCTAACTTTTAACTGTCCTAATTGTACAAATCTGATTCTTTCTTTTTCGACTGGAGTATAGAAGGTAATTTCGCGTTTCTCAAAGTCCACTTCCCTAATTATGCCTGTGCCAACAAACGCATTTCTCTGGTCTTGGAGGGCAACTAAGACGTTTTCAAAATCCCTTTTTTGGACGAGATATACTTCTGGTTTACCTAATTTCGCCTCTAGAAACTCTGTAATATCCTTATTTATTCTAATTTCTTCGTTCGGTAGAACTATGTATAACAGATCCTCGGATTCCTCAACATAAACAGGAGTATACCCTAGTAACTTTTTTATTTCTTCAAATCTTTCTGGTCTCGCTTTAGAACCAGAACCAAATAAAGTGTACCTTAGCCTAATTTGTTCCAGACTCATAGTAATATCCTGCCCACCCTCCAATCCTTTTCGATAAAGACTCTCTCTAATGAATTTTCTACCCTCCCTCCCCCTTTTGTAGGTATTAGGAGCGGGGAGTCTAACAATCTTTAAAGAGCCGTTGAACGGAGCCAATAGATGCTCTATTTCCTCCCCTCTCTGTAATGCGATAAGAATCGTAGGTTGCAACATTAATATTAGTGATGTCTTAAGCTCTCTGGCACTCCTCCCATATACCCAGCCAGAAGTATCTATAAAAACTACTTCTGAACCATTTTCTAGCGCCTTTTTAACCATCACCGCTATACCCGTAAGTGTTCTGTGCAATAACCGAGAGGGAGTATTCGACCCAACAAAATAAGCCTCCCTTAATTTAACTTCAGAGAGTATAGAAACCGTTTTTTCCATAATCCCCATACTGATGAAGCAAGGTAAGCCTATACTGCTCTGCCCCACGTCCGAATCAACTATGGCGACTTTGAAACCTTTTTTAAAAGCGTTGTTCGCCAAAAAAGTTGTTAGCGATGTTTTACCAGAATCTACAGTTCCTAATATAATTATTGTTGCAGGTACCTTTAAACTATCCAAGAGGCGGGTGGCTTCAGTCCATTCCTTTGGAAACGCTTCCTCAAGTGGTTGGATAGCTTCATCATCATCAATATAAACATCTAACACCGCTTCCGAAATGGTTTTAATTGGGAGCGCCTTACCTTTAGTGATAACAATGTTCTTCTCCTTTTCTAAGATATTCTCAAGTATTGAAATCTCTCCCTTAACAACCCCAACTTTTGCTGGACCCTTAATGAGAAATGTTTGGTTTGGGCCCGCCTCAACTGTCTTTTTCAAGAATCTTTCCTCGTGCCTTTCTTTTTTTGCGATGCAATAGCAAAATCTAGACTAATTTCTCCTCTCGCTACCTTCAGAGCATTAGCTTCATTAATCGTTATTCTGCCATGAGACGCTTGACGGCTCATTTTCTGGATATGCTTGATTGTGCCTTTCTTTACCTCCTGCAACTTTTCAAATTCCTGTGGCTTATATCCCTTTTTCTTCGCAATTGCTAAAGCTGCCTTGGTGTCTTTAGTTGCCCGCGGTCCACTTGAAGTTTCAAATTCATTAACAAGTTCCAACTCAGCATCCACATTATTTAGAAGCTCTAAAAGCTGCCTATAGTAGAGCGGTGACCCTGTCCCAATACGAATAATTTTTCTTACTGCTGGGAAAGCTTTCAAAATTTTTTCAATAATTTTGGCAGCGTTTTTTGAGGAAAACGCTTTGTACACATCAACCAAATTATCATTAACAAGCACAGCTAAACCATAAGTTTTACCCGGGTCTACTCCAATAGTAACCAAAGTTATAGGGGCATCATCCATGTTTAAAAGAAAACGTAGCTTCGGCACAATAGTGGAAGTATCCTTAGCATCTACGGTTAAAATTTTTGGGTGGTGCGTCGAATTTTTCTCAACATCCGAAGTTATGACGCACTTTATCTCCGAGGGAATAGTTTCACCCGGCTTCACACTGATAAAAGGAATACCTTCATCTCTCAGCTCCTGAATAACCCTATAGTACAATCGCATGTTGCTAGTTACTACCGCTATTTCCGCCAATTTTTACTTCTCCAAACATTAAACTTTCTTCGCGTTACAAAAAATATTACTACCGATAAACTTTAGTTTTTGGGAAAAAATATTCTTTACCATCGGTTAAAAAATATATCAACAACAAAAATATTTAGCTAACCCGTTTAAAACTTTTCTGAATTATTCTTGCAAAGATTTCCTTCACCTCGCAGCCCCCTCCAATAATTAACTATTTTACTATTTTTATAACATTTATTTTAATTTTTCACCCTTCATTACATCAGTGAGTAAAAACAGGCAGAGCCCTCAGCAGGCGTATGTAAACCACGCTATAAACGCCTGAGGGCGTTCCCCCCACCACCAACCAAAGCCGAAGAAGGAACTGAGAAAAATTATGCAGTACGACTCCAACGAAGAACATTGCAGCTCTAAGGCTGTTTCCCACATATTACTACAAACACCAGAACCGCCACCCACTTCTCTATAGAACACCCCCATACCGAACCAAGAATTAAAAATAACATTCTCCCCCACACCCCCACCTCAATCCCCGACCCTCAGTTGTGCATGGCAAATTCGTATTCTCATCTATTTTTCTTGCTCAAACATTTCTACATCTTTAGATCTGAACCCAAACCAATTCTGAGCCTTTCCCTCAAATAAATCACAAATAGCGTTCTGCACCTCTTTGCAGAGACCTGGCGAAGAAAAAGTACAAGGATTACCATTATGCTGATTACCCAAAGGACAATTAAAACAACTAACAGGTACATCTTTTACTTCCTTTTCCGTCTTCTTTGCAATATCAATTAACTCATTCGTAAAAGCAGTCAGCGATTCTGCCTCAGTTTCGCCCATTTTTACACGCTTCTCTATCTCTTCCACCATCTTTGGAACAGCCTTACGCGTAGCACGAAGAAATTCCTTAGCACAATCCTCTCTTGAATTCTTATCTGACATACCTTACACCAACCGCATAGACTTTAACCAAAACATTACTCCAACAAGAAAAATTTAAATCAACCCTTCAAACACTTGCATTCTTAAATTATAAATAAGCAACTCTAAATATTTAAATCTTCCAAAGGGCGTAAAAAGTTTTTAGTGCAGGTTTGAACCGAAAGATTGGAGTAGTCCTTCGCTACAAGTAACTAATGGGAAAAAAAATGAATGAAGAACTACTCCAGTTGTTTATTCTCGCTCTACCCATTTATGCTTTACTAACCGCCCTCATAATAACCCGACCTCTGGGAACAAGCCTAAACCTACCCC
>JAHAWU010000112.1 GCA_018383815.1 Candidatus Jordarchaeia archaeon
TCCTAACACGCCAAAAAATCATATGAACACCTAAAAATAATTTTGGAAAATATTTTTGAAAGTATTTGGGAAGATAATTGTTAAAAGCGCCCTACACCAACCACCGTGAACACGAAATCTAGGTTTAAGAAAAATCCTTCAAAAATTTCTTCAGCGCCCACAAAGGAGAATGTTAGGTAGCTTACTCCATTTTTTTAATTATGCCCCTCGCAGCCACTATCCCGGTAGCCGCCGCAGTCACTATACCTCTCGAAACCCCAGCGCCGTCACCCGCAACAAACAAATTAGATACTTTCGTTTCCAAGCTTTTATTAGTGAGAACTTTTTTTGCAGAGTATTTAATTTCCGGTGCATAAAACAAGGTTGAATCACTTGCAATACCTGGAATAACCCTGTCCAGTTTCTCTAAACCTTCAAGAATATCTGTTAAAAGCCGGTAGGGAATCCCAATTGACACATCCCCCGGAGTTACAGACATGAGGGTCGGTTTAACCGCTCCCCTCTCTATCCTAGACCAGTAAGACCTCCTCCCCCTTCTGAGGTCTCCCAAACGCTGAAGCAGAGGTTTCCCACCCCCCAGAATGGTTATCTGCGTAGCAATCGACCTGCCATAAGCCGTTGTGTCCTCCAACGGCTCAGTAAGCCCCACCCGCACCAGTAAAGCGAAGTTAGTGTTATCCGACGTTTTATTCGTGAAGGAGTATCCGTTGACACCCACATGGTCTTCGTAAACTTCCATGACCACGAATCCCTTATGGTTTACACAGAAGGTTCTCACAAAGTCATCAAATGTTGAGGTGCGAATATGAAACTTGGGGTCATGTTCTATACTGCAAACTGGCTCCATTATGCTCGCTGGCACCTCCACCCTCACCCCTATATCCACAGGCAAATACTGGGTTGGGATACCCAGCTTACTCATCTGTCCCTCCAACCACTTCATCCCCGACCTTCCAGGGGCGAGAATACAATACTCAAACTCCACCTTATCACCCCCCTCAAGCAGTAACTCTCCCTCTTTTACTTCGGCAACCCTCGTCTCGAGAAGAAACTTCACACCCCAACCTTCTAAACGAGAATGAATCCTCTCAATCACCGCACAAGCATTATCTGTACCAATAAGCCTCTGATCTATGGGAATAAACTTGACATCCGCAGAGGACGCCTTCCTCTCAAGCTCCTCCACCTTCTCCCTATTTGGCTTAAACAAAATATCTGGAGCACCATTCTCAAGAAACATCTGATCCACCAAGTTAACCAACTCCCACGCCTCCCTCTCATCATTAGTAAATTCAGTCAAATCCCCCCCAATGTAGGGATTCAAGTTCAAAAGCCCACTTGAGTAGGTTCCCGCCCCACCTATCCCACACATTATACTACAAGGATCACAATGAGCACAATTATTATAATTCTTAGGCATGGGACACTGCCTTTTGGACGCAGCCTTACCTTGATCAATGACCAAAATATCTCGGACATTCCTTTTTGAAAGTTCATAGGCGGCCGCTAATCCAGCCGGCCCTGCACCCACTATCACCACTTGAAAATTCAACCTTCACGAATCCTCCATCTAAACACTCAACGTCCCAAGAGTTTAAGTATCCTCAACGCTAAAAAGGCAGCGTTCCGCGCATTATCAATACCCACACAAGCCACAGGCACACCAGAAGGCATCTGAACAATGGAAAGAAGAGCATCCAAACCCCCCAGCTTGGAACTAACAGGCACACCAATAACCGGCTTCTCAGTCCTGGAAGCAATAAACCCCGGCAAGTGAGCCGCCAAACCCGCAACCGCAATAAACACAATAGACTTCGTCTCAGCAATATACTTCTCCAGCTCTTTAGGATTTCTATGAGCGGAAAGCACCCTAACTTCATAAGGAACATTATTACTCTCTAAAACCTCAACAGCCTTCAAAGCTATCTCCCTATCAGATTCGCTACCCATAACGATGGACACCAAAGGTTCCTTCTCAGCCATAACCTTACACCATTCTTCCCCTGACAAAAACAATTCAAGTATTGACTACTTCCCTTTAAAGCACCCTAAACTAAAAAATCTTTGCAGAGCTAAAACATTACAGTTTAAAAAAGAAGCGGCTAAGCTTGATATTCTATTCGTCCCCTGCCCGGAATCCAGTCAACCTGTCTCCCAACAAGATCCTTTTCTTTGCGATAATTGTATATCTCCCTAATTAATTGAGCCAACTCAATCCTCTTCTCTAAAAGCGTCTCACCGCCGATATCTGACCGATGGAATAGTTTCCAATCATCCTTAAGTTTAACAAAACCTATGCAGCTCTCAGCAATTTCTGAAGCCTCTGGAATAGATTCTGCCTCAGCCAAAATTTCTACGGCACGCGCCCCACCAGTAATCATTTCACCATCGTACAAGCCAACAGAACCATAGAAAACCCTGCAACCCCTACTTTCAATCGCTGCCTCATCAACATGTAAAGGATGACCCTTAGCCAAATCCCTCCTATCAGGATACCCTCTGGGAGCAACACACTTCACAACAGTAGCCGTATCTCTAAATTTCAAATTAATTTTACCAAGTTTACCACTTATTATGGCCTCTGAAACATCCACCAAATCCGACTCAAGAATGGGAAGAACATTCACCGCCTCAGGATCCCCAAACCGAGAATAAAACTCAATAATAGTAGGACCCCACAACGCAGTCAACATCATCTGACCCGCAATAACACCACGATAGGGTTGATCCAACTCCTTACCAATAGCCCTCACAACACTCTCCACAATAGAAACAGACTGCTTATACTCCTCCTCATTAATGAAAGGCAGAGTCAAACCAGGACCGCCAATACTTCCCATACCACCAGTTTCGGGCCCTATATCCATATTGTATGCGTTTTTGTTGTCTTGTACTAGTGGTAGAGGTTTTATGGTTTTTCCGTCTGTGAAGCATTGTAGTGTATATTCTGGTCCTTCTACTTTTTGTTCTATTAGTATTCGGTCTTCAATGTCTGTGTAGGGTTGCATGTGTTTTTCGTAGATATCTTGGGCGTGTTTTCTTTTTACTTCTGCTTTTTCCTGTTGGAGGTATGCTTGGAGGTCTGCGATGACTTTTACTCCTTTTCCTCCTGCTTGTCTTGCTGGTTTTAGGGCTATGCTTTCGGCGTACTCGTTTATGTAGGCTATGGCGTCTTCCACGTTTTTGAAGGCCATGAATCTTAGTCTTCCGGGGATTTTGTATTTCCACATGAGTCTTCGCATGAATGCTTTGGACATTTCTATTTCTGAGGGAGCCTTTTTTGCTCCTATGCAGGGGATTCCCGTGTTTTCTACTTCGTCTGCTACGCCCATGAATTGTGGTTCTTCGGGCCCTATGAAGACGAAGTCTACAGAGTACTTTTGCGCCGTTTGGGCTACGAATTTGGGGTCGGTGGGTTTTCCCAGTATGATTTCTCCCCCAGTTTTTTCACATATTCTTACTATGCCGGGGTTTCGGTCACTAGCCGCTGCGTATATTTTTGGTTGGTGCGTGCTTCTGGCTAGTGTGTCGGCTATGGCGTGTTCTCTTGCTCCGTTTCCTACAAGTAAGATTTTTACCATTTTTTATTCTCCTATGGGGTATTTTCCTGTGAAGCATCCTAGGCAGAGTTTTTCTTTGGGGAATCCTATTGAGTCTATTACGCCTTTGAGGGATAGCCAGGCGAAGGTGTCTGCGCCTACTACTTTGCTTACTTCTTCGGGTGTTAGGTTGGCTGCTATAAGTTCGTCTTTTTCTGGGACTTCGACGCCGAAGGGGCAGGGTGAGATTAGGCGGGGGCTGCCTATTCTCACGTGGACTTCTTTGGCTCCTATTCGGTTGCGCATGATGTTGACGATGTTTCTGGTTGTGGTTCCTCTTACCACGCTGTCGTCTATTAGGACTACCTTTTTTCCTCGGATGGCGCTGCGTATGGGGTTTAGTTTGAGTTGTACTCCTACGAGTCGTTCGAACTGTGTGGGTTTTATTGCGGTTCGTACTGCGCGGCCGGTTCTTACGAATCCCATTTCTATGGGTGTGCCGGTGTAGTTTGAGTAGGCCATGGCGAAGGGTATGGCAGTTTCGGGTACGCCTATTACTGCGTCGGCGTCTACGGGGAATTCTTTGGCGAGATGTTCCCCGATTTTCATTCGGGCTTCGTATACGGATTTGTCGTTTATTATGGAGTCGGGGCGTGCGAAATAGACGTATTCGAAGGCGCAGTATTTGGGTTGGGGTTTTAAGGCTTGTTTTTTCTCTATGCTGTAGGGGGTGAATACGTAGATTTCTCCGGGTTTTATTGGTGCTTTGTAGTCTGCGCCTATTATGTCTAGGGTGGCGCTTTCTGAGGCTATGGCTCCGTGGTCGAAGCCGAAGCTTCCTATGCATAGGGGCTTTATGCCCATGGGGTCTCGTGCCACTATCATTTCGCCGTTTTTGGTGATGGCTACGAATGAGTAGGCTCCTTCAAATTTCTCCATGACGGTTTCTGTTGCTTGTAGGGGGTCGCTTTTTTCTAGTTCTTGGGATAGTAGTTTTGCGGCGACGTTTGGGTCTTCGTCTGGTCCGGTTTTGGGGTTGGGTGATATTTCTTTGAAGTTTAGTATTTTTCCATTGTAGCTGAAGGCTAGTTGGGTTTTGTTGTCGCTGACGGGTTGTATGTTGTTTGTGGATTCTGGGCTGAATGGGCAAACGTGTCCTATTCCTATCCAGCCTGGGGTTTTTTCTAGTTTTTCTGCTGTGAAGAATTCTTCTACCATTCCTTTGCCTTTGATGCATTTGATTTCGTTTCCGTTGTAGGTGGCTATTCCGCAGGTTTCCTGTCCTCTGTTTTGTGATGCTATTAGCCCGTAGTACACGAATCTGGAAACGTTCCATTTCTGGTCAAAGGCATAGATTCCAAACACTCCGCATTTCTCTTTAATTTTCAACTCTTTTTGGTCCTCCAAGTTGTTTCTCAAGGAAGTCGGTGTCTAGGGTTTCGAGGGGGTATTTTTTGTTTAGGCAGGCGAGGCAGAGCTCGTTTTCGGGCAGTCCTATGCCTTGCATTAACCCTTCAATGGTCATGTATCCCAGTGAGTCGGCGCCGATGAATTTTCGAATTTCTTCTATTGTTTGGTTTGCGGCGATGAGTTCACGGCTGGTGGGGAAGTCTATTCCCATATAGCATGGGGCAATAATGGGGGGGCAGCTTACTCTGACGTGGACTTTATTGGCTCCCGCATTTCGTATAAGGCAGACTATTCTTTTCATGGTGGTTGCGCGAACTATGGAGTCATCGACTAGTACAACATCTTTTCCACTTATAAGTTCTCTCACGGGATTAAGTTTCAACTTAACCTGGTCCTCCCTCTCCGCCTGTACGGGCATTATGAAGGTTCGCCAAACGTAACGGTTTTTTATGAGTCCCTCTACCATAGGTATGCCGGACTCAGCCGCCAGTCCCGCCGCAGCAGTTCTACCCGAATCAGGAACAGGCACGATAATATCTGCGTCCACGGGGTGTATTTGGGCCAATATTTTTCCCAATCTTTCTCGAACCCTATAAATTGAGATTCCGTCAAATCTGGAGTCTGTTCTTGAAAAGTAAACGTATTCGAACATGCAGCGGGCACGCCTATCGGCTTTAATTACCCCCTCTTTTACTGGCCCGCTGTCGGTGATTCTGATTACCTCTCCTGGCGCTACGTCTCCTAAAACTGTGCCGTTGAGAGATTCTATGGCGGCGGTTTCGGATGCCACCATATAAATGTTGTTGACCTGTCCCATGCATAGTGGTTTAAATCCCAGTGGGTCGCGCACTGCGTAGAGATCGCCTTTTTCGTTTAGAATAACCATAGAGTAGGAGCCTTTCAACTCGTTCATGCTTTTAAATATGGCTTGTGTGTAATCATCTGTTTCAAGTAGGTTTGCTGCCAATACGTGGGCTATGGTTTCGGTGTCTGAATCCGTGTGGAAAACGTGTCCTTTCTCCTCCAACATGGATCTAAGTTTGAGGAAGTTGGTTATGGTTCCGTTGAAGGCTATGGCATATGATCCCAGAGTGGAGACGAACTTTTTGGGCTGTGCGTTTTCAATATTGCTGTCAGACGTGGTGCTGTACCTGACATGAGCTATGGCTTTGTTCCCATATAGTGTGGACAATATTTTCTTTGTAAAGACTGTGCTGGCGAGGCCCATATCTTTGTGGCCGGTGATTCCTTTACCATTCTGTACATATATTCCTGCGGATTCCTGTCCCCGGTGTTGGAGTGCAATCAAGCCGTCAAAAGCGTATCTTGACACTTGGATGGATTTGTCTGGGGAATAAACGCCTATTACTCCGCAGTGCTCGCGGGGTTTGCCTAAACAATATTTTTCGGACATATTTAAAGCCCCATATGTGAAGGTATTGTACTTTCCCAAGCCTGTTTTATCTCCATTAAATCGCAATTCACAATTTCATTATCTTCATAGCGTAACGTGATTCGAGGTGAACTAATTACATTTCCTAAATGGCGCGCAAAAACGCCTCGACTTTTGGCGAGTTCCAAAAGATTGTCGAGGTGAGATTTTTTGGTGGCAACAATGAATCGGGAGTGGCTTTCAGAGAACAGAAGCTCATCATATCTTAAGTTCTCGGTATTAATTTTTTGGAGTTCGGCTTCCAGTCCAAGGTTGCTTTTAACACTCATTAGGGAGAGAGCCACAGCAAGACCGCCCTTTGAGCAGTCGTGAGCTGCACTAATATACCTTTTCTTCATAGCTAACAATAGGAAGTCTATGGTTTTTTTCTCTGTCTTCATATCCACTTTGGGAGCAATTCCTCCCTCAATGTGGTGGACAGTATAGTAATATTCTGAGCCGCCCATTTCGGGAAATGTTTTTCCCAGTAAAACAATACAATCGCCAACATTTTTGAATGTTAATGTTACCACGTCTTTAAGTGACTCCAAAACTCCGAGAGCCACCACCACAGGGGAAGGTTTCACCGCCTTTTTGGTAACTTCATCTTCATTGTAAAAACTCACGTTGCCACCCACGCAGGGTGTCTGCATAACCTTACACATTTCTGACATTCCGCGGACCGTTTCTTTGAACTGCCAGAAGACATCGGCCTTTTCAGGATTGCCGAAATTCAGACAGTCCACAATAGCTAGGGGAACCGCTCCCACGCAGGCAACGTTTCTACAGGCTTCAGCGACAGCACCCGCCCCACCATTAAAGGGGTCAAGGTAGCAGTGTTTAGAGTTACAATCGCTTGAGACCGCAATGCCTTTATCCTCACCAAGTATTCTGAGCACCGCCGCATCTGCTTCTCCACACTTTACTACGCTTCTTGCACCTACCTCATGATCATATTGTCTATAGACCCATTCCTTGCTTGCAATGTTTTCAGAAGCCATTAATTGAACCAGTACCTCTGACAAATCTTTGGGCATCTGGGGCCTTTCAGTCTTCTTCAATTCATCAATGTAAGAGGGTTTCTCTGCCTTTCTCTCCATTATGGGGGATTCCGCCAACAGTTTTGCGGGAACCTCAGCCACCAATAGACCATCCAGAAAAACCCGCACATTTTTGGAGTCAGTGACCTTGCCCGGAATACTCCAGGGCAAACCGTACTTATCAAGTATTCCAGTGACCGTCTCCACACCCTTTGGGTCTACAATAAAAAGCATGCGTTCCTGCGACTCAGATAGCATTATTTCGAATGGTGAAAGACCTTTCTCCCTGAGGTGGACTTTTGAGAGCTCAATGTCAATACCTCTGCCTCCCTTGTTAGCCATCTCCGAAGAGGCGCAGGTTAAACCTCCACCACCCAGATCCTTTAAGCCATGCACATAGCCTGTTTTCAAAATTTCGAGTGTAGCATCAATGATAAGCTTTTTTGTGAATGGGTCTCCTACTTGAACCGCAGGTCGGTCTTCCTCTGATTCTTCGGTTAGAGTTCGGGAGGCGAATGTAACACCATGTATACCGTCTCTTCCAGTTGAGCCTCCCGCCAGAATTGCCAAGTCACCTGGATATTTGGCTTCAGCTAACACTATTTCGTCCCTTTTTGCTATGCCCACACAGACTACGTTTACTAGGCAGTTTGATTCAAAGCTCTCATCGAATTCTACTTCTCCCCCTACTGTGGGAATGCCCACGCAGTTTCCATAATCGGCGATGCCCTTTACCACGTATTTAAAGAGCCAGCGTGAACGGGGACTCCGAATAGAGCCGAAGCGTAGAGGATCAAGAAGCGCTATGGGGCGCGCCCCCATACATAAGATGTCCCGAATTATCCCCCCAATTCCTGTGGCGGCCCCATTGTAGGGCTCAATTGCTGATGGGTGATTGTGTGATTCAATTTTAAAAACAGCCACGTAGCCGTCTCCTATGTCAACGGCGCCTGCATCATTTCCCGGTCCGCATACGACCCTCGGTCCACTTACGGGTAGCAACTTTAAAATTGGCCTTGAAGACTTGTAGGAGCAGTGCTCGGACCACATAACATCTATCATACCCACTTCTACAGCGTTGGGTTTTTTTCCCAACATTTTTACGGCTTGGTTTAGCTCTTCGGGCTTTAAGTCCACTTGCACTCCTTCAACTATTGTCACCTTTATTTTCCCCCGTTTCTAATTGCGTTGACCATGGATTCGAAAACTAGTTTTCCATGGTCTGTTTTAAATGGGCTGAGGATTGGTTCGGAAGCTCTCTCAGGATGGGGCATTAAGCCTACCACATTGCCCTCCAAGTTGCATATACCAGCAATATTCTCAAGAGACCCATTAGGATTGGATTGAGATGTTAATTCGCCGTTGTCGTTGGAGTATCGAAAAACAATCTGATTATTTTCCTCCATTTCCCGAATAGTTTCCATATCATTGTAGTAGCGACCTTCATTGTGGGCGATTGGCATTTTGAGAATTTGGCCTTTTTTCATCATATTAGTAAAAGCAGTTTTATCATTATCTACACGGAGTGTAACCCATTTACATATAAACGTAAGACAATCATTTCTCAGTAAAGCTCCGCTGAGCAATTCCGACTCAACAAGAATTTGGAAACCATTACATATACCTAAAACTGGCTTGCCCTCCTTAGCCATCTCCTTTACCCGCTTCATGGCCGGACTATATGCAGCTATAACTCCAGCTCTCAGAGCATCGCCATAAGAAAAACCGCCGGGAAGCACAACCGCATCAAAATCTCCGTCGTTGAAATGCTTGTGCCAAACCAGTTCTGTTTCCAAACCCACCACATTTCTGAGCACATAGACAGTGTCAAGATCGCAGTTCGAACCCGGAAAACGGATGACAGCAACCCTCACAAGTATCGCCTCAAACATTTCTCCAAATTGTTGAAGCAAATTTTCTGAAAAGAAACCCCATTACACACTCGGAGGAGGGATTCACGCATTTCGCCTTGGAACCTGTCGAAACCAATTATACTCATAAGACTGGGCCTCATAAATCACTAAGATTTGGTTAATCCTTCACATTTATACTGACAATGTGTATGACGGGATTGTAGATTCTCAAATCATTACACATTCTGTAAACGATGCTTTTGGCTTCCTCTTTACTCTCCGCCTCCAGATTTATGCGGAGGTATTTCCCAGAGCGTACGCTTTTGACCATTTCAAACCCGTTTTGGTTAATTAAGTCTTTAAGGATGGTTTCTCCTTCGGGGTCTCTTGCAGCTGGCTTGTTTTCAATTATGACTTCAAGCGTGTAGCTATTCATTTTAGTTTCCTCAGATTGGGGGCGTTTTTCCCAAGAGTTTCTGGTAAAGTTGTATATAGGTGTTCATAACATCTTCCATAGACGCACCCTTTCTGTAAACATCTTTATCTAGGATTTTGTTGGTGCCGGCTTCCCAGATTCTCATCGAGTCGCCATTAATTTCGTCTCCTACATAAATCTTGCCGTCTTCCCCTCGCCCAACTTCTATCTTGAAATCCACTAGCACAAGATTCTTAGACTTCAGATACTCACTTAGAATTTTGTTGGTCTTAAGTGTGAGTTCCTTTATTTTTTTAACTTCATCCCTTGAAGCTATTCCAAGAATCACAAAGTGGTCTTCGTTGAGCATAGGGTCGTGGCGTGCATCATCCTTGAGGTAAAACTCAACCACTGGAGGGTTCAGGGGGGTGCCCTCTTTAACTGGAAAATTTTTAACTAAATGTCCCGCGGCAATGTTTCTGCAAACAATCTCCACAGGCAACATTTTAAGCTTCTTTACTTTCATCATGTTCGGCTCAACAAATTCCACAAAGTGAGTGGGGACACCCTTCTTTGCCAGTAGCTTGAAAAAATGCGCAGATATTTGCGAGTTTACCACTGATTTTCCTTTTAAAACATCCTTTTTTTCCCCATCGAGGGCCGTAATACTATCTTTAAATTCTAAAAGGACAATGTTTCTGTCTTTAGTTTCGCGCACTATCTTGGTTTTACCTTCAGAAAGAACTTTGCCTGCGGACTCGGACATTTTTCTGCCCCACAACATATTTTGGGTGATACGCGGAAGCCTAAAGCTGGACAACCTCAACTATAAACACGTTTAATATAAAATTTTTTATTAATATTCATGTAAATAAACATAAATCTGTAAAAATAAATATCTCGTAAATAACACAATGGTGATAGCACCTATATTTCAATATCTATTCTTCAAATATACACGTATATAATACGACTCAACCGCTAAACGCGGAAAACAACCAAAACTAGTTTTTGAAACAAATTTTTCCAAATCTAATCAGTAATTAGCCAAAAAAAGGGAGGAGCCAGCGTTTTTTTAAACCCTGACTCTTAACGCACCAAATAAAGCTAGAAGACCGCCTAAAATCGCACAAGCAGGCGCAAAAGCAAATATTATATTCGACCCCAAGAAGCCAAGTAACCCAATGAAGCCCAGAATCAAACCGATTACTCCTGCAAGAACTAAGAGAACCATAGACACTTCTCCACCATCAATCAGAAGACCGATCAATGCGAGTACCCCCATTATCAAAATGAGAATTGACACAAGATCAAGCCAAGGCCATCGTATACCTCCAGATAGAGACGGAAAAATTTGACCAGGCCCATAGTATATTCCTATCGCGAAGCTGGGTACAAAAGGCGTTACCAGTAAAAGAAGAGCGCCGAGTAATGCTGTGCTTCTAGACCTACTTCTTGAAGCTCTTCTCCTAGGCAATTTTTTTCCTCCTAATCAACTGATTAATAGGTTCAATCCATTTTTTTACAATTTGTTTGGTTCAAAACTCTTAAATCTATTTCCTAATAAATATTTGTAAATAATAGTCCACAAGGTTAAATACACTTCTATTTTTGGGAACCTTTGCAAACACTGTAAAATATGGCTCTCCCCCCTCTTTAACATCTTTGTGTATAAAAATGTAACATTTGTCTGTAGATACAAGTACTCGCCCCCAATAAGATAACGCATCCCAATTTTTTGGTAACTCGATATGAGATATAGTTGAAAAGGTAAATGGCACAATGTAATGTGTATGTTTTTTGCGCTAGGGTATGCGTTTTGTTTGTTTGCTTCTTGTAAAAGCGGCGTTACAAGCCTTCTTTTCTAATTCTGAGCCCTATTGGGGAAGTTAAGGTAAGAAAAACACTTCCACACACCAAAACACCAAAAAAATACTGTTACAACGTGCCAAGGTAAAATAAGGTGCTGCGTTGTACAATTTTCATTTTTTCAATTTCTTTATATATTCTAATGAATTTTTTATAATTTTTCACTGTCAATTTGAAAAATTTTCAGCAATCTGGTAAACTTGAAAAAGTAAATTATGCAACACAGCAAAATAAGGCAAAAATTTTTAAATAGCTATTTAGATTTATCTATGAATTCTCTAATCTTGGATTTTGCCTGAAAACTCAAAACTAATTCCTTTCTTGATTACCTGTTACTAAAAATTAAGAATCGGAAAGAAGGCGGCATAATGGGAAAGACAAAGGTTTGGAACTATTTAATGGATATTATCAATAGTGGTAGGGCAGTTCACTTGACACTGATAGACCCTGATCCACTGAGGCAGCCAGCTGAGGTAGCTGGTATTATGGCTAAGTATGCTGCTGAGGCGGGGACAGATGCTTTTATGTTAGGTGGTTCGACTGCGTTCGGAATTTTGGATGAAACCATCCTCGAAATAAAAAAGCATACTGATCTGCCAGTGATACTCTTTCCTGGGAATGTCGCAGGCATTTCAAAATATGCAGACGCGGTCTTTTTTATGAGCGTTTTGAACTCTAGAAATCCCTACTACATTATTCGAGCCCAACTCACAGGCGCCCAAGCCATTAAAATATTTGGCCTAGAACCAATAGGCATGGCTTATTTAATTTTAGAGCCGGGGGGCACCGCTGGCTATATGGGAGAAGCTCAACTAATTCCCCGCAACAAGCCTCAGATAGCTGTTGCCTATGCTTTGGCAGCCCAGTACATTGGTTTCAAGTTGGTTTACCTGGAGGCAGGGTCGGGGGCGGAAGAAAAAGCGCCACTAGAAATGATTTCAGCCGTTTCTTCAACAATTGATATTCCTCTCATAGTGGGAGGAGGGGTGGAGTCTCCGGAACAGGCAGTTGAGGTGATACGTGCAGGCGCCGATATGTTGGTGCAAGGAACATTTATAGAAAAAACTATTTTACAAGACAAGGGTGAGAAACTAGCAAAGGTAACCTCAGCAATGAGGAAGGAGAAGAGACTTAAATCAAAACAAGGGAAATGAATAAAAAAACCTACATAAGCTACGCTTCTTAGACAAACCAACATACGCTAGAGCGTTTTAGACAGAAATATGAAAATATGTTTTTCATGGCAAACCAACATACGCTGGAAGCGTTTCAGATAAAGCATGAAAAAATGTTTTTCATGGCAAATATAGTGTTTAGAGAAGTTTTTGAATTATTCTGGTTGTAAAGAGAAGCTCCTTTTCCAAAAAGAAGCCATAAAAAGGCAGATTTCACAAATATTTTGATTCAAAAACTTTTACAAGCACTATAATATTTTCAGTGAAATAACTCGAATGGACTCTTGTGTTCACTATTTTGTAAACTAGATAAGTGGTGTCACAGACCTTCAAACAGCCGGTCTATTTGGCGAGATTGCAAATCATTCTTACGTATCGAATAAAGATGATGCGGTACTTGTTTTAAATATGGTTGTATGCTGTGTTGTACAATTCAGTGAGTCTACTATTTATTACTTGGTGATTTGTTTTTAGTTCTTTCAAACTGTTAAATCCGCTTTTCCTCCCCCTGTCCGGGAACCTTTTTTTCTACTCCAACCCCGCCCGGCATGAAAATCCACAAAAACAGGGGGTTAAACGCGCTTTCC
>JAHAWU010000113.1 GCA_018383815.1 Candidatus Jordarchaeia archaeon
TTAACATCACAGAGGTTCCCCTCCACGACAAAGAAATCCGAGGCATAGAGCAACTAAAAGAACTATCCAAAATTTTGTTCGGCGAAGAGTGATAAAAGCCTTATCAAATCAAACATCCTCCACTACTTTGTTTATCCTAGTAGTTGGAACGGGTTATAGCTGGATAATAACACATAGCCCAATATTAGAAGTATAATTATTCCTGCTATTGCTGTTAGAATCACTACTTCTCGGGGGTAGTGGGCACGAATCATTCCTCCAACCAAACTCAAAAGGGACAGAGAACCCAAAATTAGTAAAACTATTGGTGAAGTAATCATTACTTCCCCCACAGAATTCATTGTAAAGGGATACAACCCTGTCCACCAGCCTTGAAAAATGTAGCCTAAAATTAGTATGGAAATTAGAAATAGTAGGGTTGCGATGGCATCTGCCTTTTCTTCTTCCCTTTCTGTTCCTGGAAGCTCCTTCTCCATGGAAGCATTCCCCAGCAATTGTTTTTAATGAAATGTTTTAAATAAGGTTATTTTTAATAATATCCTTAGAATAATTTAATCATGTAGCCTTCTACAATTGTTAGGTGGAAAGCGGAACATGAGTGATATCTCTGCGTTCCAAGGGCGAATGAATCAAGTTCCAGCTACGCTTTTGAATCTTTTGGGCATTCAACCTCCGAGTAGGATACCGCCCAAAATAGAGGGTATTCCTAACATTCTTAGATCCAATCACTTAATTTTCGCCATTTTTGACAATTTTGGTTTGCTAGAGTGTACTTATTATCAGCCTAAATTCCTCATTGGAAAATCAGAAGCCATACTAATGCTGGAAACGGAGAATCCCTACACCCCCCATGTCCTAAAAGAGATCATTCATGGTAATCCCGACGCCGATTTTAATCTTTTAACTTTTATGGCGGAGCATGGACGTAAAGTCACAATGATTGCCAGACCAGAGGACCTGGAAGGAGTAAAAGGAGTTGAAACAAGGCCAAGCGATTCAGATAATAGAACTTATATTGAAACAGTTAAAATTCTTAACCGAACAGATTTCCTATGGATACACTTTATCGACTTCGAAACCCTTTATAAACAATACAGCTTCAGACCTCCCAAAGAGATTACACAGAAGTTAATTTCCCGCACAGATAAGTGGCTAAAAGTACTCCATAAGCAAGCCACTCCTGGAACACTGCTAGCAGTATTGGGAACTCATGGAAGAGAGCAAGCGCCTGAAATCGAATACGAAGGAAAGTATGCTGACTGGAAGAGAGCTAGCCTACCCATCTGCATCCTAATCAAAAAATAGTGTCTCTTAACCCAAAACCTAAATCACGAAGGAGCCTCTCCTTTCCACAAAGATTTCTGAAACAAGTCCTGCGCCAAAAGGGAGCTTTAAAAATTATGAGTTGACCTATTACTCATTGAATTCTGAAATTTTATGATATTTGCCTACCTTGCTTTAGTGCTTCAAGAATGTTTGTCAGTGCTTCGCGGATTTGTTTGATTTCCTCAGTAACAAAGCCTATTTTTTCTTCCAACTTTCTGTTCCATTCGTAAAACTCTAACCTAATCTTGTCTAAAGAAGTTACGTATTGATCCTCGCCTCTCTCTAGGTTATCAATAAAGTTTCTGATAACCTTATCAGTCTCAAAAACAACCTCGTATTCCAGTGTAACAATTCTACCATCTTGAACTCTAAACATTTCGATTTTTGCGTCGCTTGGGCGGCCCGAAATAACGAAATCGTAAGGGTCAACTACTAGCGCTACGCATTGGGGAAACATCTTCTGAAGCTCCGATTGGGTGTCCACATCAATTGGAGAAAGAAAACAGCCAAATCCCGGGTGCGAGTGATACCACCCAACAATGTAATCACTCCTTCCCTGTCTATGAAGCTTCTCAGCAATAAGTGGCGCCACAGACCTCGCCAGTTTCACATGGCCCGTTGTACCGATCTGTGGACCGGTATCCGAATCCGAAATCTCAACTACACCATTTATCAATCTCCCAATCAAAACACCTGCCACCTCAATACCCGAAAACATTGTACTATGCCTAATTATCTTAGCAAGGGTTAAAGGGTAAATCCTAACAGAAATCATAATTATTCCCCACGAAACAATTCCAAGCAGGCGCGCTTCTTTCTTTTCTTAGATATAGGGCCACAAATGATCTACATCATCATCCATTATTCCTATATATGAAGCATATTCTCTTAGATTTTATTATAAAACTATTGATAACTCTAAAGGATATTCAGCAAAAGAGGAGAAAATATTTGTCTCAGAAGCAGGTTTTAAATATTTATTCTTGCTGTGATGTTGCCACTCCCCTAAAAATTTCTGGAAAAAGTTTTCAAGAAATATGCGGTGTGGAACTTAAATACACCATAGGGCTGTCGTCAGAGATAATTCCCAAAATCGAAGCCGGACTCTGCGATGTTTTTGCCTGTGGAGCAGCATACATAATGGATGAACTGCAAAAAAATAATTTAATAGACGGAGAAACCAGAAGCGTCCTGGGATGTAGAAGGTCGGTAATTCTGACACAGAAAGGTAACCCCAAAAGAATAAAATCCCTCCGCGATTTAACAAGAAAAGATATTAAAATCGCAGTATCCACAGTAGATAGCCTAAAGGGAGTCTGGGATGAAATAGCCAGCAAAACTGCCCTAACACAAGAAATACAAAAAAACATAATACTTTTCGCAGACGGATGCGGAGAACTACTAGGCTCCATAGTCAAAAAAAAGGTGGACGCAGCCTTCGGCTGGAACACCTACAAAGTTTTACACCCTAAAACATTCCACGCAATCGAAATCCCAAAAGAGGCACAAGTTTACAGAAGCACCCTAATAGCAACAACAACCTTCTGCAAAAACAGGGACGCAGCAAAAAAATTCATTCAATTCCTAACATCAAAAGAGGGAATTAAAAAATACAAAAATTATGGTTGGCTCACCAAATAAATAACAAATTTTCGAAAAACTTCATAACTAGTTCTCGTTAAAAAGGGGACAGATAGACTCACGCTTTATGTCCTTTTTTATTTTCCACAGACACTTGTGGCTGGAAAATCACAAATGGAACCATTTTTTAGGAATGGAAAATGCAGGTCGGAACGCCTCTTATATAGGTTGCGCCTCATTAGAAGCTGCTATGCATGAACTAGGTTGTCTTCCTGGTAGCTAGATTTCTATGGGAAGACTTTAAATTGTTCATTTTCCTCTGAATACATATAATAAGATTTACACTTAGTAGTTGAGTTGTTGGTGGTTAAACAATGCTCATCCGAATTGTGCCTGCTATTGGGCCGGAAAATCCTTTTGAGATGGAGGTAGACCCTGAAGAAAGTGTGAAGTCCCTGAAAGAGAGAGTGGCTAAACAATGTGGAGTTCCAGCAAGTGCTCTCACCCTAACCTGTAGAGGTATTGAGCTACAGGATGATAACGCCCCTCTGGGGAGTGTTGGAATTCAAGAAGGAGATAAAATTTTCTATGTCAGTTCTGATATCGAAGGTGGCTTCTAGGAACATTTAAGAATTTGCTATTCGACAAAAAAATTCCGGAATGGTCTAAGCTTATCATGGCAGCTCCGAAAACGAATTCTTCAGGGGGTTCTTAAACGCCTGCTCAACTTGATTCGGAACGTTATTGGGCTAGGCTAGCGTTAGAGGCTCAGCGAATGAGGAGGGAAGAGCCTACCTTCCATTCGGTGGATGGCAAGTTAACTCATTGGCGTGGAATAATATATGGTTCCGCCGGGTCCCCATATGAGGGTGGAATGTTTAAGGTTGAAATTAAGATTACTCGGCGTTTTCCTTTTGAGCCACCAGAAGTTTTGTGGCATACTCGGATATGGCATCCAAACATTGCTTTCGGTGATCGGCCGCCTTTTTCGGTTTGCATAGCAATATTGGGAAGAGAGTGGAAGCCGCAGACAAACATTGTTGGGGTCATAGAAGCTCTGCGGACGCTGCTGAACAATCCTAACCCTGATAATCCCCTTAACTCACAGGCGGCTTACCAGCAGAGGCGGGAACCACAAAAATTTCGCGAAATAGCCCGTGAATACGTTTTAAACTACGCTAACCAGGGCTGGTAGAAAGAAACTTTGAAAATTCTGTGAGGGTTTGGTGTGGAGGATCGTTACCATAGACAAAAACTTGTGAATGTTATGGGTGTCGCTTGGAATCAGGATAAACTAATGAATTCTACTATTTTAATTGCCGGTATGGGTGCTCTGGGTTGCGAATCGGCAAAAAATTTGATTCTAATGGGTGTTGGGAAATTAATCATAATTGATAATGATGTTGTGGAGCTGTCTAATCTAAGTAGGCAAATGTTGTATAGAGACCAGGATATTGGTTTACCCAAAGTTGTGGCTGCTAAACGTAACCTGACTGAAATGAATCCCAACGTAGAAGTTGAATCTTATTATGATAGTATAGAGTGTATTAGTATTGATGTTTATCGGAAAGCGGATATTTTTCTGAGTAGTTTGGATAACTTTGAGGGGCGCCGCTATCTGAACTCGGTGGCAGTGTCTTTAAATAAGCCCTTTATTGATGCGGGTACGCACGGTTTCTTTGGTCACGTACGTGTAATAATCCCTTATGTAACTCCCTGTTACGAGTGTTATCCCCCCAAAGAGAAGCAGAGAGTCTGGTGTTCTCTTAGAAGACGTAAACCCCACGATTTATTCAACGAGTTGGAAAAGTACGGGATAAACGGTTTAACACTTGATATTGTTGAAGAATTATTTTTAAGAGGCTACAAGACTGAGCTTGATTTAAAATACGCCAAACTAAAAAACTTGGTCTCAGTTCCGGGAGTTTCTGAGGAACTCGCAAAAGAGATACAGGAAAAGATAGCTCCAAAACTACCAGCCATTCTGACTACGAACGCTATAATAGCGGGGATCCAGTCTCAAGAGGCAATAAAAGTTTTGCTCGGCTTACCTAGGAGTGTGGAAATGTTTAGGTACAACGGAATCAGTGGTGGCCTAGATTGCTTGAATCGGGCGCGAAGAGATGACTGTTGGCTCTGCGGATTGGGAGACGAAGCTCAGCAAATAAACGTGGATCCAAATGCTACGATTTTTGACCTCAAGGTACAGATCTCCCAAAAATATGCCATTCCTGACCCCGAAATAGCATACAGGGAACACTTTCCCCTGGGGGAGGAGCTCAGGCTTAAGGATGTTGGATTGAAATCTGGCGAAAATATATTCGTAATATCAAAATATCTTGCCACCCCTAAAACCTTCAAGTTAAACTTCATAAAATAGGTTGAACTCTTTGCATCCTGATGTCTTATTTAGATTTATATTGGTGTGTCACAAAACACGCATTCTCTTTTGTATCCTTGTTTTATCCAGCCTTCGAAGCAATTTTTGTGATACAAACTCTGGCATCTGGGGTTTCTACATTTAATGGCGCTATCATATTCCTGGGCGTTAATTTTGTTTAGGCAAATTGGGCAAACTGCCATCGCAAAATTATTAAAAAATTCTAAAATGGATAATGCAACTTCAAATAGGTGCTTATCTGGAGTCCAGTTCCTCATAGGCGGTAGATTCTCTAAATAGTTTCCCAGATTTAAATCGATTTCCTCTTTGCCGCTGGATATCTCTATTTTTGGTTTCGCCATTGGGAATTCTTCTGGGAGCTTTAGTTTAATGTTGATAACTTTGCCATTAAGTCTTGGTTTTGAGTATTTTTGGAAGACAATCAACAATCTGTATTCTCTCAAGCTGGGGTTGTCCCTCATGACTCTAATGGACACATACTCGGATCCGCTCATTAGTAAACGTGAATTTTCTCTCATTCCTTGAAGTTCTTCTGCCAGCCTTCTGGATATAGTCTTATCTGCATCTATTTTTTCTTCCAAGTATTTTCTCAGAGCGTCTATAACATCTGTTACGTTGTATTCTTGTCTCCAATTTTTGAGAACGTCTAACTCTTCATTTAAATTAGTTTGAACACCGTTGGCATTTATGAGGGGTGGCTTGTTAGGGAACTCTTCAGGTATCTGGATTGAAATATTCAAGGGGCGGTTTCTAACTGTGATGCAGCCTGACCATTTGGAGAGTTTTCCCTCTCTGCCAGTTCCAAGTGTTTTGTACTTTTGTTTAATCAGTTTAGCTTCTAATGTTAAACGTTTATAATAATCTACGTCTCCCATCTTTAACCATCTTCTGCCCTCATACTCTCCATAAATCTCTCAAAATTTGTGGCTTCGAATTCCATAATTTACTTATATTTATTTTATATTCGGAATTCTTTTTAAATGCTGTTTTATCTTTGTTATTTGTTTTTTATCTGTTTGGTTTTTGGGAGTTGTTCTAATGAGTGAGCATTATTTGGGATGGATTCTGAGAAATTTGGTGTTGCCTGCATTCCCTGAGTTAAAAGATGAAAAATTCAAAACTAAGTTTGGTGAACTTAAGAAGGATATGCTTGCGAGTGTTAAAACCATTGAGTTGAGAAAGGGGAGGAAAAGCGTTGCGAGGGAACATTTTATTACTATAAGTGAAAAATTGAGGGGATGGAGCGAAGATGAAGTTGCTGCTGTTATGGCTCACGAATTGGGTCATCTTGTGAATCGAGCTGTGCTATTCCGAAATTCTCGCGATGAAGAACTAGCAGCAACAACACAAGCCATTTCAAGAGGATTCCTAAATGGCTACAAAAAAATTTTTTCAAGATTTTGTAAAGACCCTTGTTGGGTCATTACCCGCGTTGGAAACGGTTTTGAGCTTAAAAGCGAGTGGAAGCAGTTGGGTGGAATAGGCTGCCAAGCAGGTTCAGGCGTTTTCCACACCTATTGCCCCTTTGCAGAAGCTTTAAACCTCGCATCTATTGCGTATCTGCATCCTCTACTGCTTCCTAAAAGCGGAATCTGTGGACTCTGCAAAACAGTCCTCAATGATGTGGTAGCAATTTGGAAGTGTGAATCTTGCTCGGTTCTCTTCCATGAGGGATGCATAAAAGCCTATGTCAGGCTGAATGGGAAATGTCCCACCTGTGGAAAATTCGCTATCTTTCAGAAATAGGAGTTCTAGACACAAAATTTAGACTATTTAACTCTCGATTTCAACTTCATATCCGCACAGGGGGCACTTTTTGGTGTTTCGAGAGGCCATCCAGCTTTTGAGTTCGTCTAAGTGCATCATGTAACGACATTTGGTGCACTGATACACGTTACCCGCATCTTTAGCTGGGTCGATGTCAAGGGAGCATATTAGACAGTTCCATTTCCATTTTCCGAGGAAGCGTTTAGTCAAAGTAATATATTTTTCACTCATTTCTTCTTCCCTTTAAACTCCACTAGAAATATTTTAGTACCTCTGTTGATTATACATTAAAACACGAAAATAGTTAAAACGTTTTCTGGGAGCGATGCCTCTTCACTAAAATTGGGGTTATGTGTCATGCCAAAGAATAGACGAATACGAGTAGACTACATTTCAACGCCCTTAGCAGATGTTCCAACTGTGGATGCCTTGGAGGACGTTGTAAACAGTATAAACAGTTTAAAAGAAGAATTAGATTCTCTAAAGGAGGGCGCTAGTGGTCTGAGTGGGGAAATAATAGAAACCGTTAAGAAGAGCATTAGCACCCTCACTGATAGGATTAACGGCTTGGAGGAAGATAAAAAGGATTTATCCCAGAAGTTTGACTCCGTCGTTGGGGCGTTAGCAGCAACGATCCTTTTAACACAAAAGGTTAAACGTGAAAAGGAAGTCGATTTTCAAGTTATAATGAAGAAACCCGAAGAATTAACGTTCACATTTGACCACCTTGGAAACTATGAAGATGTGAAAGCACAGTTAGAGGATTATGCTTCTTTTCTGGGAAAAATCCCGGAGCTTAAATCTAGGGGGGTTAAGCTGGGTGGCAAATTGCTCATATGTGGAAGGCCAGGAACCGGAAAGACTACTCTAGTCTACGCTCTGGCCAAAGAGTCTAAAGTTCCAATAATCGATTTTCAAAAGAGTTTGGCAACAGGACCACCAGAAGATATTGCGACGGGTATTCATGCGATTTTCAAATTCGTTCGCGAAGATTTAAACAATAAGCCTCTCATTCTTTTTATAGATAATTTTGATGCTCTGGCGCAAAGCAGAGATTTAAAACAGTCTTCTGTCCTTTCCGCCTTATTGGACGAACTTGACTCCATCAATCTGTGCGACCACTCCATACTAGTCATTGCAGCTACCAACAGGCCGGATTTGTTGGATGCAGCGGTTTGGACAAGGTTTGACGATGTAATCTCTGTTCCCCTACCTGATGTTAGAGCAAGGGCTGAGATTTTACATTTATTGCTGTCTCGCCTCTTGTATGAGAAGAACATTGACTTTCCCCAGGTTTCTGAAGCTACGGAAAACTTTTCTGGGGCGGATCTTGAAAACCTCGTCTCCAGAGCTGTGGTTTTACTGGAGAAAAGACGCAAAAAAATATTGACTACAGACATACTCTTGGAAATAGCTCACTCTATGAGAACAGAGATATTGCAGAGAATAAAGGAAAAACAGTTACAAAAAAGAAACTTGCAGAGGGAGGAGTACCTTCACCAAGCTCTTGTTCAGGATGTTGTAACTGACGATAAAAAATATGAAAAACTACTCTTAACTCTTACAAAGCTCAAAAGTGGTGATTCCTTATCAAAGGACGAAATTCTTATCGCTAAAAATTTTGAATTTTTAACTTCCAATCCCGAAAAGAGTATTGAAGTTTTAAAGGAGAAGCGAGAAAGATTTCAGAGAGTTCAGGAAACAATGCAGAAGATGTGGGGCGCGAAAACGTGATTACGGAATTAAAACTCAATAACTTCATGTCCTATGATAATATTTCGATACCCATTTCACCCACCTTCAATGTAATAGTGGGTCGCAACGGAGCGGGAAAAACGTCCATCATATCTGCGATTAGAATCGCTCTGGGATCTCTGGCAAGAGAGAGACATAAACTGCTTGATAGGTACATACGCCACGGAGAAAAGGCTGCACGAATATCCATATTAATAGAAAACAAAAACAGCCGTGGAGAAAAAATTTTTAAAAGTTTAGACGATGACAGGGTCGAAATAACACGCATCCTCCGTAAGGGGAAACAGTCCCTATTCCGGCTAAACGGCAAACCCATCCACCTGCGTAATTTGAAAGAGTTGCTAGCTGGGGCGGGCATAAATCCTGACAACCCCTTGGTAACTATTCACCAGGGACAAGTAAATGATCTTATTAAAGCCAAGCCAAATGAGCGTGCATATTTCTTTGTAGATGCTCTAGGACTAGGTCCAGTCCTGAAAAGAATTGAAGAGAGCAGGGAAAAGCTAAAGGAAAATAGTGAGAAACTTAAAGGTTTGACTAATAGATTGAGAGAAGCCAGAAAGGAGCTTAAAATGCGAAAAACTCGAAAAGAGAAATATTTGGAAAAGGTCGAATTGGAAAAAACAAAAAATAAGCTGGAGGCCATGTATCCCTTCTCCCAAAAATATCACAAAGAAATGGAGCTATCCCAAGCCACAGAAAAATTAGAAAAACTAAATATCGAAATAAATGAGCTCGGTTCGACTCTTGAAAAGAAGGAACAAGAATATAACTCTATAGGCGCAAAAATTTCCAGCTTGGAAGAAAAAGAGGAGAATCTTTCAGCTGAAAGGGAAGAAATCTACCAAAAGAAATTACAGCTCACTGAGGAAAAATCAAAATTGCAAGCTTATGTAATATCCCTAAAAGACGAATATAAAGCCTCAACTCCCAAAACATACACTTCAAATATTTCCAGGATTAAGCGAATAATACAATCACTCAGCATCAAAGGTGAAGTAATTGGACCTATAGTGGAACATTTGAAAATCAAAGATTCAAGATACAACTTGGCAATAGAATCCGCCCTTGGGAGAAGGGTTCTAGAAAGCTTTGTTACCACCAACCGCCAAGACTGTATACTTCTGCATGATAGGTTAATCTCCAAGGGGATTAGAACCCGCATCTACTGTGTGACTGAAAAGTATGAAAAGCCACCTCCTAAGAAACCTGTTTTTCCGGGTGAAGGCGTCATCGACTGGGCGGTAAACATGGTAACCGTTCCGGAAACTCTACGCCCAATGGTGGAAGAAATTCTATCAAGATATCTCATTGTGGACAACTTGGAGCACGGGTTGGTTAATGCTAAAATGTATAATACTCCTGTGGTAACCCTTAATGGCACCAGAATCACTTATTCACCTGCAGGATACTTTAACATTGATATCCCCACACAGTTCTCAATCATCGGCTCATTTAGTGCTGGCGGTAATGAGGACAGCGGAACAGGAGACAGCAAATTAGAAACTTCTTCAAAACAGTTGAGGGAGTTTACCGATAAAGTTCAGGAATTGGTGCAAAGAGAGAAGGATATTATCAGTAACCGTGTTGAATTGAAACGTGAATTAAACTCGCTGACTAAAACACGTGACTATTTGACTCAAGAGATTGCTGAGATTAAAGCTCGCCTGAACAACTTGGAAGAAGATTTACAATTCTACCGGAACTGGTCAAACTCACTACGTGAAGAATTAAAAGATTTGGAGCCCAAAATCCAGTTGATAGATCCAATCCTTCGCCCCACCGAAGAAGAACTTCTGCCGCTACCTAAACTAAATCAGAAAATTACTAGGGTAGAGGCAAAATTGGAGGTCCTGAAGGAGTACTCAGAAGAGGATCTGAAATCCTTCGAGGAATATGAGGGGATAGTAAAAGACATAGAGGAACAAACAAAAAAATTGGAACAGGAAAGGGATATTTTGATAGATACATTAAAAAAGGAGCAGTCCAAGCTCTTAGAGGAGCTTCAGACTAAGATGGTTAAATTTAACGAAAACTTTGTGGACATTCTCAGGGAAGTTAATGGGAAGGGCTTCGTGGAGTTGAAGCAAGAAAATGAGGAGCTAAACCTTTACCTTTACTCCAGTTTTAGGGAGGACGAACCCACATCTGTGGATACCGGTGAACATTCTGGAGGAGAAAAAAATGTAACAACTATGGCTTTTCTCCTTGCGCTTCAGAGAGTTCATCCTTCGCCATTTTATCTCTTTGACGAATTTGGAATCCACACTGATCCTGCTAACAGAGAAACAATATCAAAGATGATTAAGTCTTGCTCCAATCGTTCTCAGTATATTGTCATTACTCCTATGCGTTTAGGCATAGCTGAGCAAGCGGATCATGTGATAGGGGTTTTTCGTGACGCGGAAGGTAAATCCCGAGTTGAGATTCTGCAAAAGAAGGATTTTGAGAAGGGCTGAAGCTCCTATGAAGAAAGTCTCTGAGATTATCAAAGAGTGTATGAGTGTTCTGAGAGGCGACACTAACCCCTTTAATATTCCTATCTACGAGTACGCAGTTGAGCTCCAAGAAAACCTTTCCAATGAGAACTCTAAAATATTTGAGCACTCAGAGGCCCTATATGGTCTTGTTATGGTTCACGAGAAAAAAATTAATGAAGCATATAAACTACTTTTTCCCGATTTTCCAACTGGTGAGAACCTCAAAAATAAGCTTCAAGGGCTCGACATAGACTCTCTCTCAAATCTTATTAAACTACGCCCCGTGGTAAAATTGAACCTCATAACTACAGCCGGTCTAATCTACTCCCTCCAATTTCTAAAAGGACGCGAATATGCCTCCTTGGAGTTCCCACCGGAGGTAAAAGCTGAGGTAAAAGCAGACACTATAAACTTTTACGATGAACCCCCCTTTATGGATATTGTGAAAAATTTTCTAAATATCCTGCGGGAGTCAAAGAAAGCCGAACTCCCCAGAATTATTCGTGGCGAAAACTGGGAGGAGACGGTTAGAAAATTTATGGCCTTCACCTTCCTTTTGGACAGCCAAAAAATCAAAGTAGTATCTGAAGGAAATAAAAGATTTCTCGAGGAAGCCTAAAATGTCAACAGAACTCCAGCTACTCTCCCTACTCCTGCTTCTGAGCCACGGTAAAAAACCAGGAATCACATCTGAAGAATTACGCGAAATATTCCTCTCAGACGAGGAGGACGAGTCCCACCTTCAAGACCTTCTAAACACGCTTCAAGAAAAGTTGAATGAAATCGGTCTCCAATTAAAATACGTACCCCCAGAGAGAAGATGGGTAATTGCAGTAAACGATTTGGGTTCGTCTCTAGTTCCCAGTTTTCTAGTAGATAGAACTGTAACCGCCACGCTAGCAGTAATTCTGGCTTTGATTCTCGAAAAAGGAGCCCCAATAGAGAGGGAAGAGCTAAATTTTCTTAAAGAGAAGATGGGCGAAGAACAGCTCCGAAGAAACCTCAAAACCTTGGAAGAAAATGGATACATAGGAATAGACAAAAACATTATCACACTTAAGAGCCGGACAATCTACGAAGTAGATTTAGATGATTTCAAGAAAAAAATTATGGAAATCAAATAGAACATTTCCCCACACAATTAGTGGAAGATTATTTCTAAATAGCCTTTTTTAGGCCTTCTAAAAACTGGAGGATGTCTTCTTCTGTGTTGTACAGGTGGGGAGATAACCTAATCATGTTTAACCTTATACTTAATTCCACAGGTCTCTTCTCTTTACGTAACTTTTCAGCTACATTCTTGCTGTCCTTACCCTTAATGTAGAATGTAACTATGGAACCTCTGTCCTGAGGCGTTATTATGTTAACGCCTTTTATTGACTCCAGTTCTTGGCTTAGAATCTTATTTAACGCCATATTATGTTCATGTATTTTTTCTATCCCCACTTTTCTTAGATATTTTATTGATTCCACAAGCCCAAGCTTCGCATCATATGCACTCGTGCTATATTCAAATTTCCTAGCTTTAGCCGCAAAAGTTAACTCTCGGGCATTAAAATTCCACATATCCTCTGTAGATCTCCAACCCACAAGGGCGGGTTCCAGCTCATCACACAATTTTTTTGAAATGTATGCTATAGCAGTACCAAAAGGAGCTATCAGCCATTTATAGCTCCCAGTAATATAAACATCAGCAGCTATTTCTCTTATATTCAGGGGTAAGTAACCTGCGGCTTGTATGCCATCCACAACTATTATGGCGCCTACCTCGTGAGCCTGCTTGGCAATTTTCTTGATATCCCATTT
>JAHAWU010000114.1 GCA_018383815.1 Candidatus Jordarchaeia archaeon
GGGTGGGTTTTTCCCCAGCGGGTATGGGGTAGGTTTAGGCTTGTTCCCAGAGGTCGGGTTATTATGAGGGCGGTTAGTAAAGCATAAATGGGTAGAGCGAGAATAAACAACTGGAGTAGTTCTTCATTCATTTTTTTTCCCATTAGTTACTTGTAGCGAAGGACTACTCCAATCTTTCGGTTCAAACCTGCACTAAAAACTTTTTACGCCCGTTAAGTCTTACAAAACCTACATAAGCTTCGCTTCTTAGACAAACCAACATACGCTAGAGCGTTTCAGATAAAGCATGAAAAAGTTTTTCATGGTAAAGCATGAAAAATGTTTTTCATAGCAATATTATCATGTATGTTCAGTTGTTAAGATTGTAACGTAATAGTGCTGCGATGCCGCCGAATGCTTGTTTTAGCTGTTGTCCCTCTTCTGTCTCTGGAGATATTATTTCTACATTGGCTCCTGTTTGCTCGGCGAGCTCACCTAATTCATCGATTAAGGGTATCACCTTTTCGATGGATAGCAGGGAGCTGGCGCAGTTTGGGCAGCTTCGGCTCTGAATTTGCTGCTCTAAAGATGGCAATTCACTCTTTTTAATTGTCAATTCTTCTTGGTATTTGCAGTTGGGGCAACTAATTATGACACGTAGTATGTCAAGTTCTTCAGCTAGCAGTAAGGTATCTACTGCTCCTTGGTTAAGGGCTTTTCGAACTTCCTTTTCTCCGTAGGCTACTAAGCTGTCGTCTTTCACTAGCTGAGTCAGAAATTTTTGCACTAAAACTTTCTCTTCGGAGTATCGAATGTTTTGGAGTAGGTCTTGGGATTTATCAATTAGTTCGTCGATTCCGGAGCTTCCAGTATATGCTAGATCAACCACGCCTCGAATGATGTTCTTTAAACGATAGTCGAGGTAGCTGCTTTCGGCAAATTTATTTTTTGAGGGGCCAGGGCCTCCTATTATTATGCCTTTTAAATCTGGAATTTGGAGGTAAAGTTCATTGGCGTAATCTCCAGCTCGTTTGAAGAATTCATGGCCTGCCTGTTCAATTAGTCTTTCAAATCTTCTTTGTGATTGTCCCCCTGCGTGGTGTTTTCCTGGAGCTCCAGAAGTAATTTTTTTGAGAATTTCCAAATGGTTTCCTTTTAGAATGGCAAAATCTGCTTCAGATCTATCGATTACTATGAGTCCATAGGTGTCTTTTTCAACCAGCATTTCCTTAAGGGGATCTAAGAAAAATTTACTATCACAGTGGTATTTGTAGATTTTAATAGGTTCAGGTGGAACAATGGTGGTCAGCTCCATTCGCTCTGTGCCTTGACCATTAGTAGGAATCGCACCACAGAAAATGACTAGACCAGTGGGTGGAGGTCTGGGCACGTTTTTAAGCAGAGCCAGAATTTTTTGAATGGCATCCATCACGTTTTTCCTAGTGGATTTAGACTTGATGTTGGAAGCAGTTCCATACTCTTGTTTTAAGTAGTTGGTAACATCGCTGATTTGCCTGTCTGGGGGTATGTATAGGGAAACCAGCTCAGTATGATAACCTCTCTTTTTTTCTAGAGCCTCCAACTGCTGTTTTAATTTGTATTTTTCAAACGATGACCTTTTTTTCTGCTCCTGTTGCTCCAATACTGACACCTTCTATATTATAGTTTGATTAAAAACAAGGGGTAATCCCACAATTTTTAGGGTGGTAAGCTATGAACACATGAGCGTTCCCTACTCGAAAAGTCAAAGTAGTATCTTTAGTTAATAAAGGTAGATAGAGTTAGTTTATCTAATTTTTGGAATCACCCAATTAACTTTTTCAAAGGCATACTAAGCAAAAACAATTAACAGTATTAAACCTTTCTTAGCTTCTAGATTTTTTAAAGTGAAGGGGGTTCTTTAAGGGGGAGTCTAATTATATAAAGGGGGATACAGCAATATTTAACAAAATATAAGAGTTTAGTATTCGATTTCAAATTGGAGAGTGATTCAACAAGATGAAGGTTGTACTAAAAATTGGGGGTTCCTTAATCCAAGACGAATCGGGAAACATCATCTTAGAGAGATTTGCGGAGTATGCCAAAACAATCTTGAAACTCAGAAAAGAGAACATAGACATACCAGCTATTATTCTTGGGGGAGGCAAAATAGCGAGAAAGTACATCGAGGCCGCACGTAAACTAGGAGCCCCCGAAGGTCTTTGTGATGAGATTGGAATAAGAGCTGCCCAGTTAAACGCTCAATTGATGGTAGGTGCTCTAGATAGAGAAGCCTATCCCACAATTCCAGACACCTTACAAGAGGTGGCCGGTGCAGTTGCCACGGGAAAAATAGTAGTTGTTGGTGGTTTACAACCGGGACAATCAACTAATGCCGTGGCAGCACTAGTTGCAGAGCGAATAAAAGCAGACATGCTAATAAACGTTACAGACGTAGATGGAGTTTACACCAAAGACCCCAAAAAGGATCCAAATGCCAAAAAAATTGATAAAATCACAATCAAGGAAATCCAAAAAATAATAAGTGAAAAGGGCTTCTCTGCAGGTAAATACGAGTTATTCGATCCAGTAGCATTAAAGATTCTAGAAAGATCAAAAATTCCTGCATGGATAATTAGTGGGGAAGACCCCCAGAACATACTGAAAGTAGTTGCGGGGGGAAATATAGGAACAAGAATAGTATATTAATTCTAGGTGAACCCGTTTTGAGAGAATTAGAGCAAATTTTCGGTAGTTTAGCTCAAACTCGAGTATTACAGTTCCTATTAGAGAATAAAGGCAAAGCCTTTAACTTATCTGAAATTGCAGAAAACACAAAAGTAGCCCATAGCACAGTGGGAAGAGTGATAAAAAAACTTCTAGACCAAGATTTAATCGAAGAAATAACAAGATGGAAACAAATGAGAATCGTAAGATTAAACAACGATAGCGAAAAAACAAAAATCTTACTAAAGTTCCTAGAAGACATTAAAAAGACAAAATAAATTTATGAAGCTGCTGCACGAACAAAACCAATAATATTAATTAAAAAATCTGAAGGTTGCTCCTGTCGATCGAAAACATATGTTTATGTAAGTTAACACATGTCGGAAGGTTTCTTTGAATAATCACCGACAAGAGGGGTTAAACAAGACAAAATATAAAAGACAAACAATTATCCTTCTACACAATATGCAGAATAAGTTTTACTATATTGTCTACTGTGACAGTTATTCCCCAGTAGGATCCTTTTACCCGTTTGAGTTGAATTAGTAATAATAAATAGCATTAAAAGAAATGCTGGTACCCCGTTAATACGCTTTTAGAGCCAGACTATTTGAACGTAGAAAAATTTGGTTAAATAAGGGGGAGAAGTTTGGTGCAGGGCAGGAGAGTCTCGGGAGATGAAGCCAACCTCCATTCGAACTCCTGAACCCCTACGGGACTGGATTTCTTAACTATTTGCCGTTTTTCTCTTTGATCTTGAGTCCAGCGCCGTTGACCTGCTTGGCTAGCCCTGCAGCCATTCCTTCTAGGTTTTCTTTATGCTGTTTATTTTAAATATTTGTCGGGTGGAGTCTATAAGGATTATTAATATATATTTAATGTCGCTATTTAAGAATTTAAAAGTCTTAGATATACCATTAAAATTGCTCAAATAGTACAATAGCGGATACAATCCAAATTTGAGCGTAAAAATATTTTCAATTTTTTAGTTACATTTAGGAGGTGTAAATTATGAGAAGTGGTGAGGTTCATAATAAAGGTGAGATTTCTCTTATCGATATTCTTGGTGAAATTAGGAAGAATCCGAATTTTCATAAGGCTGGTGCTATTGCCTGTTTTATTGGGATTGTTCGTGGCGAGTCGCAGGAGGGAGTTCCTGTGGAAAAGCTAGAGTTGGAAGCATATGAGGAAAAGGCAAATGAAACACTAACGGGTATCTGTGAGGATATTAAGCGTAGGGAAGGTATCATTGATGTACATATTCACCATAATGTTGGAGAATTTGGTGTGGGTGAGGAAGTGGTGTATGTGGTAGTTGCTGGAAAGCATAGGAGGGAATTGTTCTCGGCGCTTATTGATGCTGTAGAGAGATACAAGAAGGAAGCTCAAATATGGAAAGCTGCCTAAAATAAGCAGCCCATAAAAAGGAGTATACTTTAAGTGGAGCCCACTGGGTGAATGAATAATTCCTAATTATATTATTATGTAGGAGGTTTTTGATTGTTGGTTGGTGTGATTTCGGATAGTCATGATAGGATTGAGGCGATTCGTGCTGCTGTTGAGAGGTTTAATTCGGAATCGGTTGAGCTGGTGCTTCATGCGGGGGATATTGTGAGCCCCTTTAGTGTTAGGGAATTTGAGAAATTGAAATGTAGAATAGTATGCGTTACGGGTAATAATGATGGTGATCCGGCTACTTTGAAAAAGTTTTTAGGCAGGTTTGGTGGGGAATTGAAGGACGGTTTTTATAAACTTGATGTTGATGATAAGAAGGTGGCACTCATACATGGAGAATTTCCCGAAGTTGTTGAGGCTCTTATTCTCTCTGGAAGGTATGATGTTGTAATTAGTGGTCATAGTCACGAGGCGTATATTAGGGAGCAGAATGGTGTTTTGGCACTAAATCCGGGTAGCTGTAGTTACCCTATTGTAAATGGGGTTGTCACCATTGGGAAAGGAACAATTGCTATTCTGGATTTGAGGAAGATGAGAGCGAATTTTTTAACAATTTAGGAAGGTCTTAGGGTCGAGTTAAGACAGCCATAAAGTTTCCGGGAGTTCCGTGTAAATCTGGTTCGAATCGGATGGTTTTTCTTGCCTCTGAGAAGTAGTGTGATAGCCCTGGGGAGCCAAAGTTTTTGGATAGGTCTTTGAGTTCTAGTCCGAGTTCTTCTAAGCAATATTTTATGTTTAGTTCATTTTCTTCGACTGTCAGGGTGCATGTGCTGTAGATCATTGTGCCTCCTGGCTTCAATAATTTTGCAGCGACCTTTAAAAATTGGCGTTGATATGCCGATGTGGATACGATTTGTTTCTCGGTGGTGTTGTCATAGAGTTTTGGTCTTACCCCTATTGCGGTGCAGGGCGGATCTACTATTATTCTGTCCGCTTTAAGACATGGATATTTTTTATGCAAGATTCGGGAATCTAAACTTATGGAAATTACGTTTTTGATTCCTAGGCGTTTTATGTGGCTTCTGAGTTTTTCTATCTTTCTTTTGGAGCGGTCTAATGCAAGAATTTTGCCAGTGTTCTTCATTAATTGGGCAGTGTGTGTAGTTTTTCCTCCAGGCCCTGCGCACATATCGATTATGAACTCATCTTGCTGTGGTTCAAGAAGTATGCTAGCAATAATTGCGGGAAGACTTTGGAAATAAATTAATCCTTGGGAGTAGAGCCAAGAATCTTTCAAGTTGGGAACTTTGTACATGGATTTTGTTGTTTTCACCGCAACACCATTTTTTCTATTCATTATGTCCTTACTATCCATTACCGCCACCCCCTCTGCCACCTTTAATCCAGATCGATCCTCAATTACGACAGGGTCATTTTTCTTTATTCTTTCAAGTTTAACTATTCCTGAAGAGTATAGGTCAGAGCCTTGCATGACAGCTTCGCATGCGAATTTATCTGCGATAACTTTTTTTCCTATTGCTTCTATTGGAAATGGACCTTTGACTTCTAGGAGTATGGCCTCACTAATGTCGGGGTGGATTTTAGCAGTTATGGAAGACTGTTCTAATTCTCTTAACACATGGTTGGCGGATGTTAATAGAGTGTTTATTCTAATTGAGAAAATTCGGCTTGGTGTTTTCAATTCTTTTATAATTTTTTCTGCCCTTGTGTATCCATAGTATTCGATTAGTCTAGAAACCACACTTGGAGAATAATTATACTCACTAGAGAGTTGGGTAGTCTCATCCAATTTGGATATTCACTCTCTTACATAGTGGTGAGATAATTTTGGCGCCTTTTTTTCTGTAAGAATATTGAAGAATGAAAAATGTTTTTAATTGACTTTTTTTGATATCCGTCTCTTTATGTCTCCACCACATATTTCACAAACTTTCTCAGAATAGATGGAAGGATATTGTTTTTTACAGGAAACACAATATTTCACCCAATAGAAGCGTTGTTTCACACCTTCTCTAATTACAGTTTTGAAGGGTATACCCAAAGTTTTTGCAGCGTTTTGAAGAGAGTAATCGTCCGTGACTAGTATGGGATTTTTATTTTCATTCTTTAAATCGAGAGCCAGAGCTAGAATATGAATATCTACTGAAGATAGAGTAAAATCGTCACCTGTACTTTTCGCTGCATCACTCGCAACTCTAATTGAAGCGGGTGTGGGTTCTCTAACCTTTACTAGGTTGTTTGATACGGCTAAGTTTAGAATTATACGTGAGCGGTTATCTATTACCTCCTCAAAGACCTCGGGCACTATTAGATGTTGAGCGTTTGTCAAATTGGGATTATAACCACCAATTAGTGCGGAAGAATCCAAAATGTAAATTTCATCTTTTTCGTCCATAATTACAGGATCCTTTGTACTTGTCTGATATTTAAAAGACTCAGGTTTTTTTGGTGGAGGGTAGCTAACGATTCTCATTAATGTGAAAAACATTTTCAAGATTTGTTTCAGGTATTTGACGTGAGTAGGTTTTTAAAGTAAAGAAATTGTTTGGAAAGGAAATAACGGTTTTACCATTTAAAAAAGGGTATTAACGTACAAAACGGGGGAGTGGTTAGCCCTTTATTCTCATTAATTTTTTCTTACCCATGACGCTCCAGTATTCTGCTTCTGCCCCTTCTTTAAGCTTTGATACTATCTCTTCTTCTTTGGGTTTAGGAATCTCAAAGGTTTCATAGGTTTCCAAGTCCATTAGCATGACAGTGTTTTCTCCGACAGATATCACTTGGCCATTTCTTTTGTCAATCACTGGAACTTCAACCTTGGAGTCGCCGGGAAGTACTATGTCTTTTTTGGTATCATCAAAAAGGTTCACTGCCACTATTCGTGTTTTGGCGTGACCATGTTTTCCTGATTTTGAGGTTGCTGTACTTACAACTTTGTAAGGCTCATTGTCAATTAGGAGGTATGAGCTAACTTTTAGTTTCGAAACCTCAGTTATTTTTTTGGACATTTATTTCCACCTGCGCGTATTCATTAAGCTAAAGGAATAACTAAGTAGTATTATAATTAGTCTATTTGTATTTTTTGTTTGGTTATTTTTTTGGGTAGAAATATACGTAGTATGCCTCCTTTAAATTCAGCCTTTGCCTTTTCAGGATCTATTCTGCTCGGTAGTTTTATTGATTTGTGATAACAGTTGAAGGATATGTCACGCTGTATTGTTCCCCAGCGTTCGAACCGTATGGAGTTTCTCATTTTTGCGTCTATGTCCAGCGTATTTTCTGTAGCATTTATAGTTATGTCTTCTTTATCCACGTAGGGTAAATCTGCTGTAACTACTATTTCCTCGGGGTACTCTTGAACATCGACGAGGGGAACAAGGCAGCACCTTTGTGGGTCCCAAGAAGGCTCAGTAAATCTAAAGGGTCTTAATACCGAGTAGAAGGCCTCATCAAATCTTTTCTCAAACTCTGAGATATACTCCATAAATTGTTCAAAAATATCTTTTTTCTTTTCAGACATTGGTTTCCCTCCTATGAATACATTGCAGGTAAATCATATTCCTGCGATTTACCCATAGATTCAAGCTGCTCAGTAGTTCTTTTCATAAGATCTCTTGATTTGATGCGAATTTCCTCAGCCTTTTCTAGGAGAGCACCAACATCAATGTTCATTTTCAATACTTTATTTATGACTTTAACAATTGACGCCGCAGCGCCAGGATCTGGATAGTTAGGGAAGCTCTGTGCTAATAATGCCAGGCAGGGTATATTGTGTTTCGCACAGTCCATTAATATGCTGGCGTAGGGCCCCGCCATAATACCCTCTTCTAGGCGTTGTAGGGAGAAATCATCAATTATTTTATTGGCGAAGTCGTTTGTAGCCACGGTATAAACATCGGGTTCATCGATGGCAATTCTATTTGGCACTGGGATGCCTGCGAGCGGCATTACCAGACTTACCTTCTTATCTATTAACCATTTTGTTATGGCATGAGATATGGAATTAACTGCTAGTGGAGGAACGGGAATTTCAGATAAGAATAATAGGATATTATCTTTTTGATAAATTCGGAAGGGGTGATATATTTTGCTCCCATGCAGAACAATTACTGGTGGAAACAGGTCAGATTCAAGATGAGCGACAATCTTCATATCCAGAGTTTCTACAATGTGAGATGCGGATATCATTCCAACTAAACCTACATCAGGGAGACCAATTAGAAATTTTGGTTCACGCACTTTTACAGGGACGTCTTCAATAATTTCGACAGAATCTTTTGCCTCCATAAATTCCTCACCGCCAAAAGTTATTAGACGCTAAACCTCCTTAATAATAAAGCTATGTTATTAGTATATTCCGCCACTATTTTAGACTTTCCATGGTAATAATAGGATATTCAGATTTTTTTAGGGCTTTCCCCCTCGTTTCACATCTCCGAATTGGGGAGACATTCTATAGAGCCTTTTTTCTGTACAAATGGCAAACAGTTTATATTGACTATTTACAGCTTAGAAATTGCTTGCTCTCAACCGACTTGTAGAATAAAAGGTTTCAGAAAGACAGGAGTAATTATGCTGAAAATAATTATATTATTATAGTTGAAATATTTAGTTGGTGTTAAATGGGTTTTTTATTCGAGCTCTGCTAGCATTTTTCTTATCAATTTATTTGTAATTTCGGGGTCTGCTTTTCCTCTTGTTTTGTTCATAACTTGTCCAACTAAGTAATTCACAGCGTTAGGGTCTTTTTTAGCGTCTTGTACAGCCTTGGGGAATTCTTTGAATACTTCGTCAACAATCCTTTTTATTTGAGCTTCATCACTTATTTTTAAGAGGTTTTCTCTTTTTATTATGGTTTGGGGGGGGTCTCCTGTGCTTACCATTTTACTCAGAAGTTCTTTGGCTATTTTACCGCTTATTTCACCCTTGTCTATGAGCCTTAACATGTCTGTTAGGTGTTTTGGTTTTATTTTTGATTCGGAAATTTCGATTCCTAAATCCTTTAGGTTGCGGGTTAGATCCGTCATAATCCAATTGCTAATTTTTTTAGCATCGGGATACAAATGACAGCATTCTTCAAAAAAGTCTGCAAGTGCTTTTGAGTTTGTGATTACTGTGGCGTCATATTCAGGTATGCCATACTCTTTTACGAAACGTATTTTCCGCTCGTCTGGTAGCTCTGGCATTTTGGACCTAATCTCTTCAATCCAAGTTTGTGAGATTTCTACTGGAACTAAATCAGGCTCGGGGAAATAGCGGTAATCGCTTTCTGTTTCTTTTGTTCTGAGAGATATTGTTAATCTTCTATCAGCATCCCAGTGCCTTGTTTCTTGCTTTACAGTTGAGCCCCTTCTTATTAGCTGCTTTTGCCGAATTATTTCGTATTGCAATGCTCGTTTTACCTCTAAAAATGATGTGATGTTTTTTATTTCGACGCGTTTTCCATCTTGGAGGGAAATGTTTGCATCGCAACGCATTGATCCTTGTAGGTCGCCATTAGAAACACCTAGATGTTCTATAATGGAGCGAAGTTTTTGTAGAAAAAGCCGCGCCTCATCGGGCGAGTTAATGTCTGGTTCTGTGACTATTTCCAATAAGGCAATGCCTGCTCTATTAAAGTCAACGAGGGTGTAAGGTGAGCTATCGATGGTTCCATAATAAGACAAACGGGCAGGATCTTCTTCGAGTTGCACTCTTTTAATCCTAACTTTTTTGACTGTCCCGTTAACTTCGAAGCTAATAATTCCGCCAGTAGATAGGGGGACTCCACCAGCTTTGTCGTATTGCGAGATTTGAAAATTTTTAGGCATATCCACATAAAAATAATTTTTGCGGTAAAATGTTGTGCGGGGAGAAATTGTGGAATTTAAGGCAAGGGCTACCATTATCGCGAAATCGATTGCTCTTTTATTCGTAACAGGCAAAGAACCCGGTAGACCAAGGCAGACTGGACACACAAGAGTATTAGCCTCTTTGCCCCTGTAGTCTGAAGAGCAACCGCAGAAAAGTTTAGTTTTTAGAGCGGTTATTTGAATATGTATTTCCAATCCAATTTTGACTTGGTCTTTTTCGAGGTTAATTGATCTTTGGGTGTTAACCAACTCTTTCACCACCATGGTACCAGATTTTAATTCATGGATCGTTTAGAATAATCTTTGAAGGGGTTTCTAGTTTCAGGATAAATTTTCAAAGGTTTGGTTTTTTTCTATGAAAGGAGGTATTCTGCTCATAGGAATATGCTAGCCTTATTATGGTTTCTTCGTCGAAAAAGCGTCCTATAATTTGCATCCCTACAGGTAAATTGTTTACAAAACCACATGGAATAGAAATTGAGGGAACTCCAGCTAGGTTTATTGGAACAGTATCTATATCAATCATGTACATGCTCAGCGGATCTTCAATTTTTTCACCAATTTTAAAGGGGGGTGTTGGCATTGTAGGAGCAATAAGAGCAGAATATTTTGATAGGGCTTTTTCAAAATCATTTTTTATCAATGTTCTAATTTGGAGCGCCTTAAGGTAATACTTATCATAATATCCTGCTGAGAGTGCAAAGGTTCCAAGGATTATGCGCCGTTTAACTTCGGGTCCAAATCCCCTTTGGCGAGTCAGGCTAAACACCTCATTCCAGTCGGCATCATCTTTTTCCGCGCGAAAACCATAGCGAATACCATCAAATCTAGCTAGGTTTGAACTCGCCTCACACATTGCTATTAGATAGTAAGTGGGAATGGAATAAACAATGTGAGGCATAGATATTTCGTCATAATGGGCGCCTAAATCCTCAAATTTGTGAATGGCGTTCCAAATGAGTTTTTCTACAGCACTATCTGTTCCTTCACCAAAAAATTCCCTTGGAACCCCAAGTGTAAAGCCTCTAACATCGTCGACCAAAGCACTCATGTAATTTTTATTTGGGAAGGGCGCGGAGGTGCTATCGCGGTAATCATTTCCATTGATTATGCTCAATAACAAGGCGCAGTCTGTAACGTCTTTTGTCATCGGGCCTATTTGCTCTAAGCTATTAGCATAAGCCACAAGCCCATAGCGGCTTACTAATCCGTAGGTCGGTTTTAATCCAACGATGGAACAGAAACTTGCCGGACACCTTATGCTACCACCAGTGTCGCTTCCAAGGGCTAGTATTGTTTCATCCGCCGCTAAGGCGGCTGCGCTGCCTCCCGAAGATCCTCCAGTAACATGTTCTAATGACCAGGGATTACGAGAGTAGCCAAAAGCGCTATTCTCAGTGGAGGAGCCCATAGCAAATTCGTCCATGTTGGTTTTACCGATAATTATGGCGCCTTCTTTTTTAATACGCTCAATTACTGTGGCATCGAATGGCGGAATATAATTTTCAAGAATCTTTGAACCACAAGTAGTAATCTTATCTTTTGTAGAAATAATGTCTTTAACCGCAATGGGTATACCGCTTAGCTTCCCTACGGTCTCACCCTTCCGAATTCTTTCATCGATTATTATTGCCTCCTCTAGAGCAGAATCCCGAAATAGTGAAATATATGCATGTATCTTTGACTCGAATTTATTTATACGTTCAAAAACCGAGTTTATTATTTCCTCGGAAGAAACTTCTCTTTTATCTATCATTTCTTTAAGTTCATGACAGGTCAATTCGCTGTAATCCACCATTGTGGGTCACTTTTAGTGGTGAATGAAGGCTTCAGATGATTTTTGGAGCTTTTATGAAAGAATCTTCTTTTTGTGAAGCGTTTCTCAATGCGTATTCTTTGGGTAATGAGGGTTCAACTTTATCTTCTCTCAGCACATTCACTAAATTTATGACATGGTAAGTGGGCTCGATGTTTGAGGTGTCTATCTCATTAATTTTCTTGAAGTAGTCTAGTACTTCGTTTAATTGTTTTGTGAAGGCTTGCTTTTCTTCTTCGGTTAACTCTATCCTCGCAAGCCAAGCCACATGTTCCACTTGCTTCTTTGATATGGTTGCGTTTCTAGCCATTTTAACCACAAGCATTTAATGTTATAGGGCTAGGATACGTTAAAAAGAAATTAATTTAAAGGTTCTCACACTTTGCTATTAGCTCAGCCCGCTTAACATCTAAATACCCAGTGTCTTTTTGCCAAATTTTTTCAGATTCAATTATTTTTATAATGTTTTTAAAAAATGGTGCGTCCAGTACTAGAGTTTCATATTCTCCTCCCTCCCCTGACAAGTTTACCCCATATTTTTTATTTAGAGTAATTAAATCTTTGAGAGAGGATTCGTCCAATTGGCGTCCTAACCAATTTTCATCAAAGCCTAGAGCGAATACGCCAGTAAAAATTATATTAAAACCACGTTTTATCATTTCTTTCAATATGAGTATTGGATCTTTATGCCAAAGTGGGTTTATGCTACGCAGTCCCAATTTGTCTGCAACAGATTCTATGTGTGACCTCTGATACTCGCTGGCAATAGCGCCAGAAATAATACCATCAATATCCAATTGTCGAATCACGGCTTCCAAGTCTTTAACCTCTTCGTCTTTAATCCCAGAAGATTGCCTTATAATATGAGGCAAACCTGCCGCTTTAGCCTGAAGCCGAGTTAACTCGATATTAGGCACATGAAACATATAACTATCTGCCCTCCTAGGAAAAATAGACACTAAGGCCTTAATGGTATAAGATTGATCAATACACCACTGGGTAACATAGCTTGAATCTTTTCCGCCACTAAATAAGACAGCCACATTCAATTATTATACACCCGTAAAAGACCATACTATTTATTATAATTATGTCGTCTTGGAAAAAGGACATCTTAGCGGTCTGTTAGAAATACTATCACACTGTTTAATACTTAATGCATTGAAACTTAAGGTTATATTAAAAGTTTTTTGAAAATTCAGTATTTGAAAATGAGTTTTTGGGGTAGGGATACCCTTATAATGGAGTAAAGGGAATTCCTACCCCTTGGTGATCTACATGATGAGAATACTTCTCCTCC